>JAADGJ010000143.1 GCA_013152435.1 Chloroflexota bacterium
AAGAAAGGGGCCAGCGCCCCGGCGCCCAGGGCGAGCACGCCCGCAGCCCGCCCGCCGATCCGCCGCCCCAGGAGGAACAGCAGCGGCGCGCTGAGCAGGCCGAAGTACGCGGAGAGGGATCGCACGGCGAACTCCGACCGGCCGAGCAGTCCCATCCAGACGTGGAGGAAGTAGAAGTAGAGGGGCGGCTGGATGTCCAGCTCCTGGGACCCCGCGATGGCGGCCAGGGGCCGGCCGGCCACATCGATGTTCCGGCCCTCGTCCCACCAGATGTTCTGGACGTCGATGCGATACAAACGCAGCGCGAGCCCACCCCACAATAGCAGGATGATCAGCGCCCATTGACGCCCGCGTGAGCTCACAAAAGGCATCCGACACACCTTTGTATGCCTAAACCCCTGCATGGATAACGTTCATCACGTTGTACTTTCCTCTCAATCTGACAGCGTGTCTGAAAATTTACCGGCAAGATGCTTTGAGGAGGCTCCCTCAACCGCCAGCTCCACAGGGGGAGGTGTGGAGGGGGCCTCCCTTCCACAGAAATCCCACCTTTCCGGCCTGTACCTGTCTCTCTCGGCCCTTCCCGAAGGGCCCAGGCCGAGGCCAAGCAGGTCGAGGGCAAAAGAAGGGTTTTCTCCGGAGGGGCTCCCCCCAACAGAAGCAACAGCATTTTTCAGACACACTCTGACAGCCCATTCAACGAACTCCCGCAGGTCGTCGCCGTAGGAGACGCTGTCGTCCCGCAGGTCGTGGCAATAGTTCCAGACGCGCTGGGCGATGGTGGATGTGGTGGATGCGGTCATGACTGATCCTCCGATGTGGCGCTGGTAGAGGTGATCCGGTGGGGCATCCCTACACTGCGGGCATCTTCCTGTATCATGTTCCAGAGATCTTTGGCCCAGGGATCAGGGCCGATCGCGTCGGGATTGTAGCGATCCCAGGCCCAGCGGGCGGGGTTGTAGACGATATAGCGACGAATAGCGTCAAGCGCGCGTTTGTTGCGGATGATATGTTCCCAGTAGTTGCGTTGCCAGACACGCGCGCCGGGCGTCTCGCGCAAGACATTAATGCGGCGGGCGGAGAAGGATTTGAACGCCCGGACGATTTCCGAAAGTGGGTGCCGCTTTAGGGGAGAGGATGTTGGTTCTGTGTGGGCAGGACCCGGTTCTGTAGAGGCTGTAGGGGCAGGTCTGAGACCTGCCCCTACAGAATTCGCGAAATTCGCGGGCAGATCCACAGTCAAGGCGATGATACCATGTACGTGGTTGGGCATAATGACGAACGCGTCCAATTCCACATGGTGGTAATGGTTAGGCAAGTCGAACCACGCGTCGCGCACGATCTCCCCAAATTCATTCAATTCCATCACCCCATCCACCACGCGGCCGAACAGGTGTGCGCGCCGGTGGGTGCAAATGGTGACGAAATACGCACCGGGCTCGGTATAATCCCATTCCTTCAGGCGGATGGATTTGCGGCGATAGCACTCATGGGACACACGAATTTATCCTCAGTGACTCTACCCGACCTTCCATCCCACCTCAAACCCCGTCTCAGTTTCTCGAAGCACAAGAAAACGAAACGCTACAGGCCAGACTCTTGGATCAGCTGAATGCGCTCTGAATCGAAAATCACTCCGTTGTCCCCAGATGTCGACCTATAGAGGGAAACGCATGCGTCACCCCACCGCTCAGCGCACAACTTCGATCACGGCGATCCGGATGGCGTTATCCACTACGGCGTCCGTCACCGGCGAGACGGGCAGCCGAACGCCGTCCTCCAGGGTGTACATGCCCACCAACAGCGGGTAGAAGCCAGGCGGCGTATCCTCCGGCACCGGCAATTGATAACGATCCACCACCGGCCACCCGGGCTCCCAGGCTATGGTGGGCCAGGCGCCATCCAGCGGGGTCTTGTCGTGTTGCGTGATCACGGAGCGACGATCATCCTCCAGGTGGGTGAACACGGTGAAGCTGCGATTCACAGGAGCCGTCGCTCGCCAATACAGCGTCACCGTCACGGTCTCGCCAGGACGGACCTGCGCCGACGACAGATCGAAGCCGTCCAGAACGATGGCGTTGCCCAGCCGGAAATCCAACGGCTCCGCAGGCGTCACAGAGGGGCGCTCCCGCGGCAGGACGCGGATCCAACCGATGAGATTATCCATCTGGTTCCCATCGGCATCGAACGTGGGGATCCCCTGCTGGGATTCACGATCGAACAGGCCGACATTTACACGGGCGACGGTAGGCACTGGCGCATCATGACGAATGAGCACAGGATAGCGATCCGGCAGAACGGTCCCCGGGCGCAACAGACGGGTGGGCAACGTCCCCATCCCGGGCCAGGTATCCACCTGCCCGATCACCCGCCCGTCCGGCGTCAACACGTGCACGAAGACGCTGTAATCACGACGGAAATGCCTCAAAGGCTCCCAGTACACGGTCAGCCACAAAGTCTCGCCTGGGGTCACCGTATCCTGCTGGATCTCGGCGCCCACAACCCGCATCAGATCGTCATGATAGATGGGATCCATGCGCGCCGATGCCGGCACCATCTCCGGACGAATGTAGCGGGGACGCGCATACGCCGGCTTGATCACATAAAACGGCGAGGCCACGGTGAAGACAAACATGAACCCCACCAACGCCCCCATCCAATATCGGCGCCACGTCCTCGGCACCCACTGGCACCATCCCAGGGCCGTCAGGAGCATCACCGCGGAGATGGCGGGGAACAGGAGGCGTCCCTGCGTCCCCGGCGTCAGGCGGGTCCAGCGCACAAGCCCGGCGAACAGGAGAGCCAGCCACCCGGTCGGCAGCGTGAGCCACCACACCTCACGCGGGATCGGCGGCTTCCCTCGCCGCCACAGCCCCACCAGCAACCCGCCAAGAGAGATCACGCCGATCGCGTCCAGCACGCGATAGATCCACGTGGGCACCAGGATGCTGAACCACCCGAACAGTGCCCAGAACGAGATGCGCAACCCTTCAAACTCCTTGCCCAGCTGCGCCAGGGTGGGCGGGTTCTCCCGAGGTCCCACGATCTGAAGCATGACGTTGAGCCCTGTAGGATCCCCGTACAGCCGCCAGTTGCGCACATACCACCACCCCGAGATCGCCAGCGCGCTGCCGAAGACGATGAGACTATCGCGCCACAGCCGGCGCCACCGTCGAGCCATGCCGGCTCTGGCGACCAGGATGATCGCGGCGAGGAGCCAGAGGAAGAGCCCGCTCAGCTTGGCCAGGGCGGCCAGCCCCAGCGTCACCCCCAAGGCGAGGTCAGTCACGCCGTCCTGGCCCTGCAACACCCGAACCAGCCACCATAACGCCAGCGTGGACAGGAACACGATGGCCGAGTCGTTGCTCACCGCCGCGTGGATGAAGTCGAACTGGGGGGTAAAGGCGACCAGCGCGGCCGCCCCGTGGGCGATGACCGGACGGCCGGGCAGCAGCGCCTGGGCCACCCGGTAGGTCAGATAGACGGTCCCAGCTCCCAGCAATGTGGAAAGGAGGCGGATCAGATGGACGGCCAACACGGTGCCATGATAGGGCCAACGCTCCCGCGGCAGATGCACGAAGCGGTTCTTATTCCCCGGCAGGGTGGGGTTCCCAATATTGGCGTGCGCGTTGAACCACAACAGCTCATACGCGTCACTGGTATCGATCCAGCGGGTCGCCAACGCCGCCAGCGCGTAGTAGAGGGGAGGCTGGCTCCCCTCCTGCGCCCACAGATCTCCCCGCTCTGGCACCTGCACAGGGAGGCCGTTCCCGTCGGCCAGATGCTTGACGTAGAAATAGTGGTGATACTCGTCCGGGGTCTCGAACAGGGGGACGGTCACGTTGTAGATCGTCGCCACGCCCAGGTAGGCAAGCAGGATCACCCAGATCGGGCGCGGGCGGGTGAGGCGCTTACGCCACCCCAAGGGCACGATAGACCTCCAGATGGCGCGCCGCGATGTCATCCCAGCGGAAGGCCTCAGCCAGCTGACGAGCCCCCTGCCCGATCCGCTCCCGCAACAGGGGATCGGACATGAGACGCTGTACAGCGTTCGCCACTCCGGAGGGGTCCTCGGGCGACACCAACAGGACATTCTCGCCATCGGCCAGCCGGGGAATGCTGAACGCCGTCGGGGACGGCGGCTCCCCCGGCGCACGGGTCGTCACGATCGGCAGGCCGTGTACCAGAGCGGCCATCAGGCTCCCCCGCCGGAACGAGGCGCCATCCCGATACGGGAGCACGCAGATGTCGGCCGCCATCAGGTAAGCCGAAACCTCCGGCTCCGGCACATACCCGGTCCAATGAACCCGCTCCACCAGCCCCAGCCGGTCGATCAACTGCTGCACTCGCCTCAAGTAGGCCACGTTGGTGGGATCGCTGGCGCCCACCTGCCCGCCGACCATCAACAGATGCGCGGGCACGCCGCGACGCACCAACTCGGCCAGGGCCAGGATCAGCGTCTCGCCCCCCTTGCTCGCGTTGAGGAACCCGAAGTAGCACAGCAAGAGGTCCTCGGGGCGTACCCCCACCTTCGCCCGCCAATCCCCTCGATCGTAGCCGGCCGGGGGACGCGCCTGAATGTTGCTGCCGATGGGGATCAGATCCAACATGCCGACGCCACCCGCCGACTGCAACGTCTGGAAGTCCGCCGCGTTGGTGGTGATGGCCACATCCGAAGCCCGGGCCAGGCGGAACACCGCCCAGCGGCGCAATGGGCCGGCCTTGGGGAAGAGATAGGGCACCTTCAGATCGTGGAAGGTCACCGCCAGGCGCGGCCGGGTCTCGTTCTGCAGGAAGCGGGTGGGCACCAGGTTGATGGCCGGATGCATCCCGTACGCTGCCGCCTGGTACTGGACATGCACCACATCGGGCTGAATCTCACGCGCCACATCCTGGAGGATGCGCCAAAACCGCCACCCCCAACGCGGCACGATCGCGTGCACCGTCGGCTCGATAGCCCCCTCACGATGGGGCCGCAAGTGCTCGACCCCGGCCGCCTTCGCCGTGAGCACGTGCACATCCGCCCCCAGGGCCCCCAACGCGATCCCCAACTCACGCGTGTAGTCTCCTACGCCCCCCTGCATAGGGGGGTATTCGCCCGACACCAACAGGATGCGCATCTTCTACCGCCTCACTCCTCGCAGGCCAGAGCGCAGCACCTGCACATAGGTCGCCATGCGCTGACGACGCAAGGGCCGCCGATGGCCCACCACCCACTTGGCGGCCTCCAACATCCACTGATATCCATACGTCGCGAGCAGGAATATCCGCACCGACTCGGCCGCCAGGCGCCCATGATGCTTGCGGAAGTAGAGCACCTTGGAGCTCTGAAAGTGGATGTGGCGAGCGGGCACGGCCTGCTCGCTGGACTTCCCCTCATGGTGGATCACCCGGGCGGCCGGCAGATAGACAACCCGCCAACCCGCCGCGCGGGCCCGCCGACACCAATCCAGCTCCTCCGAGTACATGAAGAACCGCTCGTCAAAGCCGCCAACCTGCTCGACCGCCTGACGACGCACCAGGAGGCAGGCGCCAACCACCCAGTCCACCTCCTGCTCCTGATCATCCGGTCGATCGGCCACGTAATACCGCCGGGCGACCGGATTGTTCGGCCACCAGAGATGCAGGACCGTGCTCTCCAGGAAGGCCGTCGCCAGGGTCGGGAAACGCCGCCGTGATGATTGTATACGACCGTCCGCATAACGCAACTGTGGCCCCAGCGCGCCGACGTCCGGATGAGCGTCCATATACCGCACCATGGTCACCAGCGACTCGCCGACGATCTCGGTATCCGGGTTGAGGAACAGCAGGTAGCGGCCTCGCGCCAGCTCCAGCGCCTGGTTGTTCGCTCTGGTGAATCCCACGTTCTCTCGATTGCGGACGACGCGAACCCAGGGGAACTCCCGCTCCATCATGGCCACGCTGTCATCCGTGGAGGCATTGTCCACGACGATGACCTCCGCGGCAAGCCCATCGCCCTCCCCGCGTACGTCGACGCCCGGCGACACGGCGATGGAGGCCAGGCAGCGCCGCAGGAGAGGAGCCACGTTCCAGTTTACGATCAGGACGGAGAGGTCCAACACGCCGGAAGTCCCCCCAACGAGCGTGGACACCGCCTGCGGCGACGCAAGGAAAAGCTTCTTCTCACCTTCACAGGGGGCCAACTCCACGCCGCAGACATCCCACGCCCACCCCACAAAAAGCAAGGGTTAGAGGCAACCGCCCCTAACCCCTCACCTCGCCGCCATGCGCGCGTTACCAGCGCCGCTCAACCACGAAGTCGGCCAGATCCGTCAACACATCCCGGGCGGGCACGTCCGGAAGGATGGACAACGCCTCCTGGGCCTTCGCCACGAACTCCCTCGCCTCCGCCTCCGCCGCATCGATGGCGTCCGAGTCCCGGATCAACGCCACCGCCTCCTCCAGGCGGCTTCCGCCATCCGCCTGCGCATGTTCCAGGATGCGGATCAGCTCCGGGGCCCGCTCATCCTGCTGCAGGAAGTAGAAGACCGGCAACGTCACCGTGCCCTGGCGCAGATCGCTTCCGGCCGGCTTCCCCATCACCGACTCGTCCCCCACGAAATCGAGGATATCGTCCACAATCTGGAAGGCCATCCCGAAGTTATACCCATACGCGCTCAGTGCCTGCACGAACTCCTCGGAGGCGCCGCTGATCACCGCGCCCGTCTCCGCGGCGGCCTGGAACAGGGAGGCCGTCTTGGCGAAGATGCGCCGGTAATACTCCTCCTTCGGCTGTTTCCAGTTCAACGCCGAGAAGAGCTGTCGTAGCTCCCCGTTGCAGATCGTTACCAACGTGCGTGAGAAGATGCGGATCACCCGGGGATTGCCGCTCATCGCCGCGAAGTCGGCGGCCTGGGCGAAGAGGAAGTCCCCCGCCAGCACCGTGGCGCCGCGACTCCACATCGCGTTGAGGGTGGGAAGGCCACGTCGAAGCAGCGCCCCATCAATCACATCATCATGAACCAACGTCGCCGTATGCAACGCCTCCGCTGCCGCGGCCAGAGGCAACACCAACTGCACATCGCACGGGGAGAACTTCGCGGCCAACAGCGTGATGGCGGGACGCAGCCGTTTGCCACCACGGATAATCAGCCCCTCCAACGCCTGTGCGATCGGAGGGAAGGTTTCTTTCAACCGGGCGCGCATGATCTCCTCGACCATGTCGAGCTCATCACGCACCAGGTCAAGGGCAGCCAATCGCGTCAATGGACCTCATCCCCTCATGGTCGTTGTGTTCATCGACAAAGCCGCACTCCCCTACAAAGGTGCGGCCACCCCCGTTTCACCCCAACAGGACCTGCTCAGCCGTCACCCGGACCGAACACAAACCATCCATGAGCATTCACTAAAATATTCAGGTGGTATTTTACACAAGTCTGCCGATCTGAGAAAAAACGTCGCCTACAGGGTGGATGATCCCCCCATCTCACACGCCGACGAAGGTCTCTCCATCCCCTCCCAGACCGGACAACCGGAACAGGCGTATCGCGTTGTCCGTCGTCCGACGGGCGACCTCCTCCACCGACACACCCTGCAAACGGGCGACGGCCTCCGCGATCAGCGTCAGCCGGGCGGGCTCGTTGCGCTTCCCTCGATACGGGTGAGGCGACAGATAGGGCGCATCCGTCTCCAGCAACAGGGAGTCCAACGGCAGCTCCGGAACCAGGGCGTGTAGCCGGCGAGCGTTCCGAAAGGTCACGGGGCCCCCCAGGGCGATCAGGAATCCCATCGCACGTCCAGCCTCCGCCATCGCCTTGTCGCCGGCGAAGGCATGGAGCACCCCTCGATACCCGCCCTCCGGCGGCGGGTGCCGATCCGCCCACGCCCGCAACGTCGCCATCACCTGCGACTGCGCCTCCCGGCAGTGGATGATCACCGGCAGGCGCAGCTCGGCGGCCAGGTCCAGCTGTCGCTCGAAGGCCTCCTGCTGCCGATCCCTGGGCGACAGATCTCGATAGAAGTCCAGTCCGATCTCGCCGATGGCCACGACCTTGGGATGGACGGCCAGATCCCGCAGCACGGACAACACGGCATCGTCCACCGTATCCGCGTCATGGGGATGGACCCCGACGGCGGCGTACACACCGGGCTCCGCCTCCGCCAGAGCCACCGCCCGCCGGCTGGAGGCGAGATCGGCGCCCGGGTTCACGATGACCCGAACGCCGGCCGCCCGTGCCCGGTCTAACACGGCCGCCCGATCCGCATCGAACTGCGGGAAGTCCAGGTGGCAATGGGAATCAATCAGCACGCTCTTGATCCAGCCCCGCCAGCTTCAGCCCGTCCCTCAGGATCGCGTCGATGGCCTCCGGGTGCGTCGTCTCCGTATACACCCGGATGATCGGCTCCGTCCCGGAGAAGCGGATCAGCATCCAGCCCCCATCCTCCAGGCTGTACTTGAAACCGTCCATCGTGTTCAGGCCCGTGACCTTCAGCCCGCCGATGACCTCCGGCCGGGCGCTCTCGACACGCCGACGCACGGCCTCCCGCTTCTCCACCGGGAACGGCACATCGATGCGCTTGTAGTAATGCGCCCCCACTTTGCTGAACAGATGCTCCAGCAGCTGAGTCACCGACTTACCGGTGCGCACGAGGAGGTCCAGCATGTACAGGCTGGCCAGGATGCCATCGCGCTCCGGGATGTGATCCCCGAAGGCATATCCGCCGCTCTCCTCGCCACCCACCATCGCGCCCACTTCCAGCATCTTGGGGGCCACGTACTTGAACCCCACGCCCGTCTCATAGACCGGCACGTTGTAGATCTCGCCCAGCCGGTTCAGCATGGAGGTCGTGGACAGCGTCTTGACGATAGGGCCACGCTCGCCGCGGACCTCCAACAGGTACAGGGCGATCAAGCCGTACACACGCAGCTGGTCCACGAAGTCGCCATGTTCATCCACCACACCCAGGCGATCCGCATCCCCATCCGTGATGAGCCCGATATCCGCCCCCACCTCACGTACCTTGGCCATACAGGGATCCACGTTCGGGCGGATGGGCTCCGGCCGCTGCATCTCCGGGAAGATGGGATTGCGTTCCTTGTGGATGGAGATCACCTGCGTGCGTCCTCCCCCGATCAGCCGCTCCAGCCAGCCGGCGCCATTGCCCCACATCGCGTCCGCCACCACGGTCAACCCGGCCTGGCGAATGGACTCCAGATCCACCAGCCGATTCAACTGCTCGATGTAAGCCGGAGCGGGATCGAAGTATTCCACCAATCCCTTCTCCAACGCCTCATCCAGATCCATGCGCAACACCTGATCGGACGGCGGGATCAGCGATTCGATCTCGGCCAAGCCCTCCGGATCTATAGCGCCGCCCGTCTCATTCCGCACCTTAAACCCGTTATCCGTAGGCGGATTATGGCTGGCCGTGATGTTCACCGCGCCGGCCGCCTTCTTGACCACCACGCTATAGGAGATCGCCGGCGTTGGAGCGGCCTCCCTCATGAGGAAGACCCGGATGCCATTGCCGGCCATCACCTCCGCCACCGCGGCGGCGAAATGCTCCGACGCGAATCGTCGGTCGAATCCCACCACCACACCGCCATCGACATTTCCCAGCTGCTTCAAATAGAGCGCGAACCCCTGCGCGCAACGCCGGACGTTCGCGAACGTATAATCCTCGGCGATGCGACCTCGCCACCCATCCGTGCCAAATCGAATCTTCGTCTCCAATCTACTCCTCCTTCACTCTCGATTGGTAGCATCACACGTGAGCGTGGCAGACATGAAAAAGGCCACAGCTGCCACAACCCCTGATCCGTGTGAGGGTCAAACGGGGCTCACGATGCCTCCGTCGAAGCGCGCACCCGGCCCCGCCACTCATCCAGGACGTCGCGCAGGCTCTGCTCCAGGGGGATGCGCGGCTCCCAACCGGTGCGCTGACGGAAGCGCGACGCATCCGCCACGATCCGGGGCACCTCGGACGGGCGCATGCGCTGGGGGTCCACACGCACCTCCACGTCCATGCCCGTGAGGGCGATGAGCCGCTCCAACAGTTCTCGTACCGAGTACGCACGTCCCGATCCCAGATTATACACCTGTCCCGGCTCCCCATGAGTCAACGCCAGCCGATACGCGCGCACCACGTCACGCACATCGCTGAAATCCCGGTAGACGTCGAGGTTGCCCACATAGACTACCGGGGGACGAAGGCCCGCCTCCATCTCGGCGATCTGCTGGGCAAAATCCGGGACGACGAAGCCGAGACGTTGTCGGGGGCCGATATGATTGAAGGGCCGCACCCTCACGGCGAACACCCCATGACTGAGATGATACTGCAACCCCAGGAAATCCTGCGCGATCTTGCTCACCGCGTAGGGATTCAGCGGGCGCAAAGGCGTGTCCTCGGTCACCGGCAGCTGGTCTGGCGAGACGAGCCCGTACTCCTCTCCCGAGCCCACCACCAGCACTCGGCTCTCCAGCCCTAACCGGACGACCGCCTCCAACACGTTCAGCTGCAATCGGATATTCGTCTGTAACGTCCCCCACGGATCGCGGCGCGAGAGGGAGGGCAACGGTTGCGCCGCCAGGTGAAAGATGTAATCCGGCCGGACCTGATCCACGATGTCCATGACCACCTGCAGACGGGACAGTTCCGCCGGATACAGCTCCAGCCGATCCCGCAGATGGGAGATACCGCTGACATCGCCAAAGAGCGTGCCCGCGACGTGCCAGTCCGTCTCTGTCAGGAGATGCTCGGCCAGGTGACTGCCAACAAATCCCGAAATCCCCGTGATGAGTGCCCGTGCCAAGTCTATCCCTCCTGGCCGATAACCTAGCGGTGACCACCTATTATACCCCAGGAGCGACCCGACCCGCAAAGAACCCCAGAGACAGGGGGTGGTGTATCCGATCTCAGCCCAGCACCTGCCCCTCCCCGGCCTGATTGGGCGAGGCCGAGCGCCGCGTGCTCCTGCGATGGACGAGCCTCCAAGCGAAGCAGGCCAAGCACGATGCTTGGCCTGCCCATCTATCCAACCGATGGCGATTCCAAAACCGTCGCCCGCCGATATGCCTGCGAATCAGGGGCATCACGCCCCCACGGCGTTATCCGATCGTCGAATCAGTCCAGCCCGGCCTCATCCCGCAGGACCTCCGCCATATCGATCCGCTCCCACGGGGCGTCGATATCATCTCGCCCGAAGTGACCATACGCGGCGGTCGCCTTATAGATGGGACGCCGCAGCTCCAGATGGCGGATGATGGCGGCCGGACGCAGATCGAAGTGCTCCTGGATCAGCTCGATGATCCGCTCGTCGGGCACCTTCCCCGTGCCGAACGTCTCCACCGCCAGGGACACGGGCCGCGCCACGCCGATCGCGTAGGAGACCTGCAGCTCGAATCGGCTGGCCAGCCCGGCCGCCACCACGTTCTTGGCGATGTAGCGCGCCATGTAGGACGCTGATCGATCCACCTTCGTGGGATCCTTGCCGGAGAAGGCGCCGCCACCATGTCGGGCCACCCCGCCGTAAGTGTCCACGATGATCTTGCGCCCGGTCATGCCGGCGTCCCCCATGGGGCCGCCCGTCACGAACCGGCCGGTCGGGTTGACGAAGATCTTCGTGCGCTCGTCGATCATCTCAGGGGGCACCACCTGCCGGATGACCACCTCCAGGATGTCCTGATGGAGCCTGTCCTGCTCGATCTCCGGGGCATGTTGGGTGGAGACCACGATGGTGTCCACGCGCACCGGCTTGCCGTAGTGATACTCCACCGTGACCTGCGACTTCCCGTCCGGACGCAGGTAGGGCAACGCGCCGTTCTTGCGCACGGCCGCCAGGCGCTTGCACAGCTTATGCGCCAACATGATGGACATGGGCATGTATTCCGGCGTCTCATCGCATGCGAAGCCGATCATCATGCCCTGGTCGCCCGCGCCGATGGCCTCGATCTCGGAGTCGCTCATCTCCCCCGTCTTGGCCTCCAGGGCCTTATCCACGCCCAACGCGATGTCGGCCGACTGCTCCTTGATGGATACGATGACCCCACAGGTGTCCGCGTCGAAGCCATACTTGGCGCGCGTGTAGCCGATCTCCCGAATGGTATCGCGGGCGATCCGGGGGATATCGACCGACGCCGAGGTCGTGATCTCGCCCATCACCACCATCAGCCCCGTGGTCGTGGCGCACTCACAGGCCACCCGCGCATCCGGATCCTGAGCGATGATGGCATCCAACACGGCGTCGGAGACCTGATCGCACATCTTGTCCGGGTGCCCCTCCGTC
Source organism: Chloroflexota bacterium (assembly GCA_013152435.1). NCBI lineage: Bacteria > Bacillati > Chloroflexota > Chloroflexota bacterium. Next base: position 12,248 of record JAADGJ010000143.1, read on the forward strand.
ACAGACTCGGAAGTGTAGAAGAGTTGCGGTGAACTCATGAAGGTCGTGGTCATATCGTTTACTCCTTCAACGGTCTCTCATTCCACAAGCGCTCAACCCTCTCCACAACGTCTCACCGGGGATCATCGTGAACGCCCGCCACGCCATCCCCGGTGAGACGCCAGGTTCGCACAGGGGGATCAGGTGCCCATCTCCCACGACGCCAGATACTTCTCCTGCTCGGGGGTCAGCTCGTCGATCTTCACCTCCATCGCCTGAAGCTTCAGGAGGGCGACCGTCTTGTCGATCTGCTCGGGGACCGGGTATACCTGACGCTCCAGCTCGTTCGCGTGCTGGATCATATACTCCACGCACAAGGCCTGATTGGCGAAGCTCATATCCATGACGGCGCTGGGATGCCCCTCGGCCGCGGCCAGGTTCACCAGCCGGCCCTCTCCCGCCACGTACAGGCAGCGGCCGTCAGCCAGCCGATACTCGTCCAGGGACTCGCGCACCCGCCGCTTCTCCACCGCCATCGACTCCAGCGCGGGCAGGTTGATCTCCACGTTGAAATGGCCCGAGTTGGCCATGATCGCCCCCGACTTCATGCGCTCGAAGTGCGGCTGATCCAGGACGTGGATATCGCCCGTGGCCGTGACGAAGATGTCGCCGATCGCCGCGGCCTCGATCATGGGCATGACCCGGAAGCCATCCATCACCGCCTCCAAAGCCCTCAGCGGGTCCACCTCGGTCACGATAACGTTGGCCCCCATGCCTCGCGCCCGCATGGCAATGCCACGGCTACACCAGCCGTATCCGGCGACCACAAAGTTCTTACCCGCCAGCAGGACGTTGGTCGCCCGCAGGAGGCCGTCGATGGTGGACTGGCCCGTGCCATACCGATTGTCAAACAGGTGCTTGGTCATCGCGTCGTTCACGGCGATGATGGGATACCGCAACACCCCGTCCTTGGCCATCGCCCGCAGCCGGATGACGCCGGTGGTCGTCTCCTCCGTCCCACCGATGACATCCCCCAGCAGATCCTGGCGCTCTCGATGCAGGGTGGAGACCAGATCGGCGCCGTCGTCCATGGTCACGTGAGGCCGATGGTCCAGCGCGGCCTTGATATGCTCGTAATAGGTCTCGTTGTCCTCACCCTTGATGGCGTACACGGGGATCCCGTAATGCACCACCAGCGCGGCCGCCACATCGTCCTGAGTGGACAGCGGGTTCGAGGCGCACAGCACCACATCCGCCCCGCCGGCCTGCAACACCCGCATCAGGTTGGCCGTCTCAGTGGTCACATGCAGACAGGCGGACACCCGCAGCCCATCCAGCGGGCGCTCCTGCTGGAACCGCTCCAGCAGCTGCTGGAGCACCGCCATCTCTCGCGCGGCCCACTCCATGCGAAAACGGCCCTGATCGGCCAGCGACAAATCCTTCACATCGTACTGTTTCGTCACGTGTTACACTCCTTGTATGATCGTGAGATCGCGTCTCTTCAAAACAGGCAGGGATAATCCATGAAGCACACCATAAGCGTCAACGGAACGACATGGACAAGGCGCTTACCGCCGCTTTCCCCCCAAAAGGGCGATGGCGAAGGGGGAATCCCCCAAGCCATCCGCGGGGGCAGGGGCCTGCTCCCATGCGGCTCAACTGACGCCAATGGAGCGATTCATGAACCGCCCTCACCCGGGGCAAACCCTGCATTGGGGGATCAAACACTCAGCCATGCGCCAACATCCGGACGGGCACGGCGATGCCCTCCAGGAAGGGACAATATCGCCGGTAGCCCAGCCTCTCATACAGGGCAACGGCCGACACGTTCTCCTGGGAGACGTTCAACACGACGTCCATGCCCCGCTCGAGCAACTCCGCGGTCACCGCACTGGTCACGGCCGCGCCCAGGCCGCGTCTCCGATGGGCGGGATGCGTGAAGACATTGCCCACCGCCGCCACCCGCTCCTGGGGAGCCACCAAATGCGTGCCCGCCACGGCGATCAGATCGTCCCCATCCCAACACCCGTAGAAAACCCCCTGCTCAAGCTGATAGGGGGCAAAGGCGTCCGCCCCGCCGTGCATGTACAGGCGAGATAACGCCGGCAGATCATCCATTCCCAGCCGGCGGGCCCGCTCCAGTCCCATCGGCCGGAAATCCTCAGGGGACACCACCATGCGCCACATGGGTATCCGCCCCTCAAAGCGAAGCCAGGACGCCGCCGCGTCCACGTGCTCATCCAGCCCGGTGAAATACACCCGTTCGGGCAGATCGGCCCGAGCCGCCGCGGCCAACACCCCATCAGCAGGGCCGAAACAAAACAGCGCGGGCGGGTTCAAGCGCTCGAACAACAGGATCAGCGCCTCCGGGCGCCGACCCCGGCCGGCCACGTACCAGCGGCTGTACTCACGGAAACCCGGCGAGAGGTCGCCCAGGGCGTAGGCGGCGTAGCCGCGGTCCTCGTTCAATAGCCCGCGGATCTCGTCCGGATCCTCCGAGGGACGAGCCCACCACCCTCCGGTCACGAGCTCACCACCCCGCTCCGCAATCGCTCCAGCCCCGGCGCGTCCCCAAAGGTCTCCCGATACCGCTCGATGAACTCATCCAGCGTGAACGAGTGGCTCTGAGTGCCGTACTGCTCCAGCACGTACGTGGCCGCCAGGCTGCCTATCCGGCCGGTGATCTCCCAGGGGAGTCCCGCCAGCATGCCCACCATGATGCCCGCCCGATACGCGTCGCCTACACCGGTTGGCTCGCCGATCCGCCTCGGCGCTGCAACGGGCACCTCCACCCGCTGGTCCCCCTCCACGATGACGGACCCCCGCTCGCCACATGTGATAATGGTGGCCTGCGCCATCCCGAAGATCGCCTCGTCATCCAGGCCCGTCTTGCGCTTGATCATCTCGAACTCATACTCATTCACCACCAACAGGCGAGCCCCCCGGATCCCCTCCAGCAGATCCTCCCCACTCAGACGAATGACCTGCTGGCTGGGATCGTATACGTACAGCAGATCCAGATCCTTGCACTCCTGCACGTACTTCACCATCGCCGCCGGGTCATTGGGGGAGATGATGGCCAGGGCCGCGTCGGCCAGATCCAGATCGTGGAGGGAGAGCTCGGCCGCACGACGCATGGCCCCCGTGTAAAAGCTGGCGATCTGGTTGTTGTCCAGATCCGTGCTGACGAAGAAGGAGGCGGTGAAATCATCCTCGTACACGCGAATGCCCGATGTGTCGATCCCCTGCTCCTCCAGCCAGCGCCGGTAGTCCCCGAAATCCTGCCCCACGGTGGCCACGATGTACGGACGCGCCCCCAGCAGGCGCAGGGTGTAGGCGATGTTGGGGGCGCAGCCGCCCCGCTCACGCCGCATGGAGTCCACCAGAAAGCTGACTGACAGGTGGTCGATCTTATCGGGCAGGATGTGATCTTTGAATCGGCCGGGGAATGACATGATGTAATCGTACGCCACCGACCCCGTTACGACGATGGTCATGCCTCCTCCTCTTCTTTCGCCAGGGCGACCAGGCGACGGCGCGCCAGCTCGCAATACTCCGGCGAGATCTCGTACCCCACATAGTGACGGCCGGTCTTCACCGCGGCCACCGCCGTCGACCCGGAGCCCATGAAGGGATCCAACACCACGTCCCCCGGAGATGTGTAAAGCAGGATCAGTCGACGCGGCAGCTCCACCGGGAAGGGGGCCGGGTGATCCACGGTGGACTCCGTGGTGATCCGCCAGGTGCTCTCGGCCGGCCGCGTGAAGTGCTGCAACGCGGCGCGGGCCAGCGACTCCGCCAGCCACGCATCGCTCTTCCCGCGCCGCCGGGCATCCGCCAGCTTCTCCCGCATCTTGCGCTGCAGCTCGTCCAACCCGTCCTCGGGCCGCCAGACGCTGCGCGTCCAGGTGACGAACTCCCCGCCGGTGATGCCCGTGGGCCCGCCCCCCTTCAGCTTGAGCTCATCCTTGGAGAAGATCATGATGTACTCATGCACGTCTCGCAATACGGGGTCCGAGGCGCGGCCAAAGCTCCCCCACGCGGTGGAGACCCCCACGGACGCCCCCTTATCCCAGATGATCTCGCCGCGCATCAGCCATCGCAGCCCCTCCGAACGGCCCATGCGAAGCAGCTCCGTCGTGATGAGCGCGTTCAACGGCAGGTAGGGCTTACGATCCGTGTTGGCCACGTTGATGCACAACCGGCCGCCGGGCACCAACACGCGATAGCATTCACGCCACACCTGATTGAGGAACGCCAGGTACTCGTCCAGGGGGAGATTATCGTTGTGAGCCTCGTAGGGCTTGCCCACGTTGTAGGGAGGCGAGGTCACCACGAGGTGCACGGAGGCATCGGGCACCTCTCGCATATGACGGGCGTCCGCGCAATAGATCACATCGACGGGGAAGTCGGGGACAGCCGATTTCATCGATCGCTCCAGATGCGCGCCTCGGCCGCCTCCTTTAAACGGCGCAGGCTATCATAGAAGGGAGGATAGGCGATTCCCTCCTCGGTGATGATGCCGGTCAGGTAGCGATAGGGGGTCACGTCGAACGCGGGGTTATGTACCGGCACACCTTCCGGGGCGATGGAGACGCCATCGATCTTCGTGATCTCCTCCGGATCGCGCTCCTCGATGGGGATATGATCGCCATCCGGCAGGCTCAGATCGATGGTGGAGGTCGGCACCACCGCATAGCAGGGGATGCCGTTCTCCCGTGCGCACACGGCGAGCTTATACGTGCCGATCTTGTTCGCCACGTCGCCGTTGGCCGCCACCCGGTCCGCCCCGAAGAGGACGACGTCGACCTGGCCGGTGCGCATGAGATGGCCCGCCGCGTTGTCCACGATCAACGTCATGGGGATCCCCTCTTGCATTAGCTCCCAAGCGGTCAGGCGAGCGCCCTGGAGGCGGGGCCGGGTCTCATCCACCCAGACGTGAATCTGCTTGCCCTGCTCATGCGCCGCCCGCACCACCCCCAGCGCGGTGCCGTAGTCCACCGTGGCCAACGATCCTGTGTTGCAGTGATGCAGGATACGGGCCCCGTGGGGGATCACCTTCGCGCCGTGCGCCCCCATGCGCCGGTTGATGGCGATGTCCTCCTCCGCCAAACGCTCCGCTTCGGCCAGCAGGGCCTCCCGGATCTCGTCCACATCGCCCGAGGTCAAGCGCTCGGCCAGCCGGAGGAGACGCGTGGTCGCCCAACTCAGGTTCACCGCGGTGGGACGGGCGCTATCCAGCACGGCCTTAGCCTCACGCAGGTCCTGCAACAGGCCCTCCCGATCGCGAGCGGAACTCTGCCGCGCCGCCAACGCCATCCCATAGGCCCCCGCCGCCCCAATGGCCGGCGCGCCGCGAATCACCATATCCGTGATGGCCCGCGCCACGTCCCGAAAGTCGTCATACGTGGCGATCTCCAATCGGTCGGGCAACAGCCGCTGGTCGATCATCCTGACCGTGCCCGCCTCCGCATCCCACCAGATCGTGCGCACAGATCCCTCCTACCTGCCCAGGGCACAAAAAACGCGCTCCGATGAGAGCGCACTTACCAAGCTCACTCTCATCTTCCAGGTCAGCCGGACACGAGGCCGCCTGCCGGAATTGGCACCGCGGTGAGGCAGCCTTCACCTCACCCGGTTGCCGGAGGTTCACAGGGCCGGTCCCTCCCCTCCTCTGGATAAGAGTGCCACATTCTATTCATTTAGGCGGCGACATGCTAGCACAGAGGCCCTGATTTGTCAAAGCGGCAAAGGACCGTCCGGCCGCTCACCCATACCGGATCAGCAGCCAGATCGTGCTCAGCAGAAGGGTGATCACCGTCACCGGCACGCCGTCCCGCATGAACCGCAGGAAGGACAGGTGATACCCCGCGCGGTCCAACAGGCCCGCCGCCACGATATTGGGCGCCGACCCGAGATAGGTCGCGTTGCCCCCCAGGTCCGCCCCCACCACCAACGCCCAGAAGAGGACGTGATTCTCCGCGCCGGGGATGCTCCGGCTCAGGAAGGACGCCACCGGCAACACCGCCAGCGTGAAGGGGATGTTGGCCACGATGGCCGAAGCGATACCCGAGATCCACACCATCAAAATCACAGCCAGCGTCAGGTTGCCACCCGCCAGGCTTCCGATCAAATCCGCCACCGCCTGGATCACGCCCGCCTCCTCCAGGCCGCCCACCAGGATGAACAGGGCCAGGAAGAAGACCAGCGTCGTCCAGTCCACCTCGGAGAGCATGTCGTGCACATCCGGCCGTACCCAGACCAGCAGAGCCGTCGCGCCCACCAGGGCGACCACGCCGGGGGGCATCCCGAAGAAATCCTCGATGAAGAACAACACGAGCGTAAATCCGGCCACGATCAGGGATTTACGAAGCAGCTCGGGGTTGGTGATGCGGGAATCGCTCTCCAGGCGGGCCAGGAGCTCAGGCGAGAAGCGAATCCTCGCCCGGGAATACGCCTTGCCATAGAGGAGCCAGATGATGAGCACCAACACCAGGAGCATCGTGACGCCGAGCGGCCCCATGTTCACCAGGTACTCCGTGAAACCCATCCCCAGGTACGAGCCCACGATGGTGCTGGGCGGATCCCCGATCAACGTGCTCGCGCCGCCGATGTTCGAGGCCATGACCTCCGGGATGACGAAGGCGAACGGGTGAATATCCGAGATGAGGGCGATCTCGATGCTCACCGGGGCGACCAACAGGATGGCGGTCACGTCGTTCAGCAGCGCGGAGATCACGCCGGTCAGCAAGATCAGGATCACCGCCAGGTACCATGCGTTGCCGCCCGCCAGCTGAAACGAGCGGTAGGCCAGCCAGGGGAACACCCCCGTCCGGGCCAGCACCGCCATGAAGATCATCATCCCCAGGATCAGGAAGATGACGTTGAAGTCGATATAGGTCAGGGAACGTTCAAAGGAGAGGATCCAGAAGTCGCGGAAAAAGGTGCCGAGCCCATAGGTCACCAGGAAGATCAGGCAGGCCCCCAACAGGGCCGCCACCGTCTCGTGCAGGATGTGAAAGGAGATGAGGATGAAGACCAGGAGGAACACCACGCCGGCGATGATGAACCCGGCGTTGACCAGGCGCACCATGATCACCGGCCCCAGGTCGGCCAGCAGCTCGGACCCGGCGAAGCCCGGATGTCGCACGGGGATGACGGCCGTGCGATAGGCCGGCTTGGACACGATCACGGAGAGGGTGGAGCGACCCGCGGCGATGTCATCCAGCACGTCTCGTGGCACGGCCAGGGCCAGCCGAAAGGTGCCATCATCGGCGCTATGCGCCGCGTCCTGATCGGCGTCCTCCACCCGGACCGGCCACCGCCGGCCATCGATGGTCACCTCCACGGCCGCGCCGACGATCGGGTCGCTATGCGCGTTGACCAGCCGGCCGGTGATGACCAGATCGATCTCATCCAGCGCCTGGGCCGACGCCGGGCGCGGCGACGCCCAGGCGAACGCGAGCAGCACGAGAAGGGCAAGGCCCAAGGCCGCTCGCGCACGCCCGCTGAGCCCGCCCCACCCCTTCCCGAGAGGGAACCCCTTCCGACGATGATCGCGCATGGTCACCTGTGTGGTCTGAAACGTCTCGCCCTCTCCGATATACCGTCAAGCACGCCCTCTTCACACGCGCCACCGAGGAAACGCCGCGCCGCGCGCGTCGAGACGAGCCAGGCCCAGATCTTTCGGCCTATCCAGCTTTTGACCGCTGACGACTGACGAGGTCAGGGCAGTCAGAAGAAAAACGGAGGGGAAATCACATCCCACAGCTGGTCGGGTAGAGGGCTACCCGACCGCACGATATCCGATGGACACCTGCGCTCATTCGGCGAAGGAAGCCAACGCCAGACGCAGGCGCTCCTCCACATCGGTGACGTCGCGAGGCAGGGACTGAACCGCCCGCTGAGCCTCCACCACGCTGTACCCCAACGCCGTGAGGGCGTCGATCACCTCGGCATCCGCCTCCGTCAGCGCGGCCAGCTCCTCGGGCACCTCCACGGCCGGCAGCTTGTCCTTCAGCTCGAGCACGATCTTCTGAGCCGTGCGCTTGCCGATGCCGGGGATACGAGACAACAGCTCCGGCTGCTCCTGTGCGATGGCCATTCGCAGCGCATCCACGGACATGGCCGACAGCGCGGCCAGCGCCACCCGCGGCCCCACGCCGGAGATGGAGAGCAGGAGGCCGAACATGGCCAGCTCCTCCTCATCGGCAAAGCCGAACAGGGCCAGGTCGTTCTCCCGCACATGCAGGTGCGTGTGCACGGCCAACCGCTCTCCGACCCGCGCCTGGGCCAGAAGCGGCGCGGGGGCAAAGACCTTCAGGCCTATGCCCCCCACATCGATCACCACATAATCCTTCCCGCGTGCCAGAACACGCCCTTCCACCCAAGCGATCATCACGGTTCCCGGAAGCGATAACCCGCACCTCGCACCGTCAGGATGTGCGTCGGCTTGGACGGATTCTCCTCCACCTTCTCACGCAACCGTCGAATCCCGACTTCCACCAGGTTCGTCCCGCCCACGAAGTCGTACCCCCACACCTCTCGGAAGAGCGTCTCCTTGGGGACCGTCTGGCCCGCGTGGGCCATAAGGTAATACAGAAGCTGAAACTCGATGGGCGTCAGATGCCGCGGCTCGCCATCCACGAACACCTCGTGCGATTCGGTATCGATGGTCACACGACCGATCGAGATCACATGAGGCTTCGGCCGATTGCGGCTCCACTCCACCCGGCGCAGGATCGCCTGGATGCGCGCCTCGACCTCCTTGAACGTGAACGGCTTGGTGATGTAATCGTCGGCACCCAGCTCGAACCCCTGGACCAGGTCATCGGTGTTGCCAAGAGCCGTCAACATAATGATGGGAACGTCAGAGCGTTTCCGGATATGGCGACAGACGCTGAAGCCATCCAACCTGGGCATCATGATATCCAGGATCACGAGGTCGATGTCCTGCGAATCGAAGACTTCGACCGCCTGTTGTCCATCCTCAACGGGGAATACCTCATACCCCGCGTTCTCCAGGGAGAGCTTGAGTAGATTCCGCAGCGGCGCCTCATCCTCGGCGATCAGGACGCGATACGCCTTTCGCCCGTCCTCCTCTTGACGGGCCTCGAGCCGCCTATCCCGGCCCTCCGCTGTCATCTCGTCGTTCCCCATAGATCCCCCTCGCACAGCCATGCAACCACCGCGCTCGCGACGATCGCATCGGAATTGTACCCACCTTGCATGACCGCCTCACGGCAACGCCGGTCACGAATCTCCGGCAGCAGCGGCCATCTGATCCCACTGAGCCGAATGGATGTGACAGATCGCTACAGCGATGGCATCTGCGGCGTCATCCGGGCGCGGTACGTCCGGCAACCCCAGGAGCATACGCACCATCTCCTGCATCTGACGCTTGCTCGCGCCCCCGTATCCGATGATCGCCATCTTGACGGCCGTGGGCGTATAAGTGAACACGGGAAGATCGGCCAGGGCCGCCGCCAACAACGCCACCCCGCGAGCGTGTCCCACCGAGATGGCCGTGCGCACGTTCCGTCCGAAGAAAAGCTCCTCTACCGCCACCGCCTCCGGCCGATAACGGCCGATCAGATCGGACAGCTCCTGATAGATCGTGCGCAACCTCTCCGCCAACGGCTGGTGCGGCGGCGTCGTCACCACTCCACACGCGACCAACGATAGCTGATCGCGCCCCTGCTCCACCACACCATATCCCGTGATGGCGACGCCCGGATCGATCCCTAACACGAGCACCCGGCTTTATCCTCGCCTTCCTCAGAGGTCCCTACGCGGCGGCGAACTCCTCGACGGCCTCCTCCGAGATATCCAGATTCGAGAACACGCGAGAGACGTCCTCCAGATCCTCCAGGGCCTCGATCAAGGAGAGGTTCTGAAGCGTCTCCTTGGTGCCCAGGGAGACGGGATTCTTCGGCTTCCAGACCAACTCGGCCGTCTCCACGGCGATGCCCTGCTTCTGGAACGCCTCACGCACGGCCTGCAGATCGGTAGGCGCCGTATACACCTCGGCCACCTCATCGCTGAACTCGACGTCCTCGGCACCCGCCTCAATCGCGGCCTCGAACAGGGACTCCTCGTCCTTTCCCTCCATGGGAATGGTGATATATCCCTTCATCTCAAACTGCCAGGCCACGCTCCCGGACTCGCCCAGGCTCCCACCGGCCCGGTTGAACAGGCGGCGGATGTCCGACACGGCCCGATTGCGATTGTCGGTCAGCACCTCCACGATGATGGCCACACCATGAGGCCCATATCCCTCGTAGATGATCTGCTCCAGCTTCTCGCCGCCCTTCTCCAGGCCGCTCCCTCGGCGGATAGCCCGCTCGATGTTCTCCTTGGGCATGGAGTGCGCCTTGGCCTTCTCAATCGCCAGCCGCAGCTTGAAGTTATATTCCGGATCGGGGCCCTCCCGCGCGGCGACCTGAATCTCGCGCGCCAACTTGGTGAAGAGAGCGCCCCGCTTTGCATCCATGGCCCCTTTCTTCCGCTTAATCGTTGACCATTTCGAATGTCCAGACATCAGTCACCCCCACTATCATTCCAACCGGCGACCGGACAGCGGCCCATCGCCGGACACATAATCCTGACGCCCGCCGAGACGCACGCGCCTCCCGGGCCCTCACGCGGCGGCATCCCCCGCCACCCCTACACGTACCCCCGAGAAGTCCCCTTCCACTCACCACGTTGGTCGGGGCCATCCCAAGCCACGTAGCGCCACAGGCGGATGAACCGCCAGATCTCTCGTCCGGATCTCACGTACCAACCTCAATCCCGCGCCCGGATCGCCGGCAACAGCACCACGAGCGAGCGCATCTTAACATGTGTTTTCGTCCACATTATACCATAAAGCTGCCCAAACCACCGCCTGCGATAGCGCCACGCGCGAGCTTTCCCAAGCCGACAACGGGGGCCGGGGAGGCGCAAAGGGAAATTCCCTCCGCAAAAATGTCCACCTTCTCGCCGCTACCTGCGTGGTTGGGGCTCAGAGCGTGTCTGAAAATCTACCGGTCAAGTATCTGAGGAGCTTCCTCGGTTACCAGCTCCACAGGGGGAGGTGTGGAGGAGACCTTCCCTCCACGGAAATCCCACCTTTCCGGCTTGCACCTGCCTTTCTCTGCCCTTCCCGAAGGACCCGGGCCGAGGCCAGGCGGGTCCGAAGGCGGAAGAAGGGCTTCTTCCGGAGGGGCTCCGCCCCTCCGGGTCTCCCCATAGCATGGGGGTAACGGCATTTCTCAGACACGCTCTCAGACCGAGAGCCCTCTGCCCCAGGAGGGCAGGTGAAGGGCGAAAAGAATCCGTTTCCTCGGAAGAGCTGGCGCTCTTCCAGGCCACCCCGGAGACGCGAGGCCCACAGAACGCAACAGGGGGACACGGGTGGCCGCGACTTGCACCTTCTCACGCCGTCTCCGTCTTCTCCTCAACCGACATCAGGGAGACCTGCCCCGCCTGGAGGCGCTCCCGCCGATGTGCCTCGGCAGCCTTCAAGAAATCACGGAAGAGGGGATGAGGAGCGTTCGGGCGCGACTTGAATTCCGGGTGGAACTGTGTGCCCACCATCCAGGGGTGATCCCGCAGCTCGACGATCTCCACCAGGCGTCCGTCGGGGGAGAGGCCGCTAAACACCATCCCGGCCTGCCCCAGCAGGTCCCGGTACGCGTTATTGAACTCGAAGCGATGACGATGACGCTCCGACACCAGATCCGTCTGGTATGCCTCCCACGCCCGGGTCCCGGGCACCAGGCGGCACGGATAGATCCCCAGGCGCATGGTGCCGCCCAGGTCCTCAATGGAACGCTGCTCCGGCAGCAGGTCGATCACCGGATACTGGGTCGTCACGTCGAACTCCGTGCTGTTGGGCTCCTCCGAGTTCAACACGGCGCGTGCGAACTCGATGCACATGATCTGCATGCCCAGGCATAGCCCCAGATAGGGGACTTTGTGCTCACGGGCGTAGCGTGCGGCGACGATCTTCCCATCGATGCCCCGGTAGCCGAATCCCCCCGGCACCACGATGCCGTCCACGGCCTGCAGCCGATCCAGCCCGCGACCGCGCTCCAGGTCCTCCGAGCTGATCCATTCGATATCCACGTCCCGGTTGATCGCGACGCCGGCGTGCAGCAACGCCTCCTTCACGCTGATGTAGGCATCCTGCAACTCCACGTACTTCCCCACCAGGCCGATGGACAGCCGCTCCTTCGGGCGCTTGATCTCGGCGACCAGCCGCCGCCACTCGTCCAGGTCCTGCTTGCGCGGCGCGCACTGGAGGCGCTCCAACAGGAAATCGGTGAGACCGGCCTCCTCCAGCATCAGCGGGACCTCATAGATCGTCTCCGCCGTGATCAACGGGATGACCGCCCGCTTCTCTACGTCACAGAACAGGGCGATCTTATCCCGCACGGCCTCCCCGACCGGGAAATCGGCACGGCACACGATGACGTCCGGCTGGATCCCGATCCCGCGCAGCTCTCGCACGCTGTGCTGCGTGGGCTTGGTCTTCAGCTCCCCCGTCGCCGGCATGAAGGGCAACAGGGTGACGTGGATGTAGACCGTGTTCTCCCGCCCCACATCCTTGCGCATCTGACGAATGGCTTCCAGGAACGGAAGCCCCTCGATGTCGCCCACGGTGCCGCCCACCTCGCAGATCACCACCTCGGCGCCGGACGTCCTCGCCACCAGAGCGATCCGCCGCTTGATCTCGTTGGTGACATGGGGGATCACCTGGATGGTCCCGCCGAGGTAATCGCCACGCCGCTCCTTGGCGATCACCTCCGCGTAGATCTGGCCCGTCGTCACGTTGTTATCCCGGGTCAGGTTCTCGTCGATGAACCGCTCGTAATGGCCCAGGTCCAGATCCGTCTCGGCCCCATCCTCGGTGACGAACACCTCGCCGTGCTGATACGGCGACATCGTCCCGGGATCCACGTTGAGGTAAGGGTCCAGCTTCTGGATGGAAACGGAAATGCCCCGGCTTTTGAGCAGCCGCCCGATGGATGCAGCCGTCACGCCCTTGCCGAGGGAGCTAACCACGCCGCCAGTTACAAAGATATATTTCGTCACTGCCTTCGACCTCACTGGAATGGTTGTCCGGCTCCCCATACAACAGAGACACGGCGATCGTCCCGTGTCTCTGCGCGGACATCCCTACATGATGTGCCGGCCATTGATCAGCGCGCTGCCATCTCCCTGTTACGGAAGGCCTGGGAGCCCTCAACCCGCTGAAATCCTATCATACCTTACCGGCCCTGTCAACGCGATATGCGAAGAGGTGATATACCCTTTTCATGTGGAAACGCCGCGAGGAGGCATTGAGCCCTCATATGGGCGCACGGCCGTGCGCGTAACCGCGGACATTTCGCCCCAACGAAAAAGCCCGGCGGAGGCCGGGCTTATTATGTCCTGGGGCAATCCTTCACTCCTCGGAGGAGCCAGACTCCTTGCTCTTCCGGGCGATCTCCGCCGCGCGGCGGGCCTGATCCGCCGCGCGACGCACGGCCTCATCCTCCGACTCCGCAGAGGCCTCCTTGGACCGCGCGGCAGAGCTCGACTCCGATGGCGTCACCGTGCTACGCGAGGAGGTCGTCCGGCTCCCACTGCGGGCGGCGCTCCCCGACCGAGAGGGAGAAGCGGTGGCGCTGCGGGCAAGCTGCTCCCGCATCTGGCGCGTGTTCTCCTCGATCCCCAGCAGGACCAGGACCATATCGCCGACAGCATAGAGTATGATGAAGAAGAAGACTCCCGTGATCAGGATAAATAGAGCCGCCATCCGCACCAGCGAGGTCACAATGGCGGGCATATTCCCCCCGGCCGTTAGCCCCGCGATCAGGCCGATCACGCCGATAATAAGAAGCAAGATGCCCAACGCCTTACTGGCCAGGGCGACCTTGCGCAATAGGTCACGTCGCGTTTCCAACATCATCACTCCTCCACAAGCTGATTAGAGCGGGATCGTCGATGATGATCCGAACACAAATCTACGTAGGCCCGGTCGTGGTGACCGGGCCTACACATCGGTCACACCTTACTGTCCCGTCGAAAAGTCGTGTAGCGGCAGTTCCTGCGCGCCGGCCGGCAGAGGGAAGCGAACGGTGATCTGGACATCCGCCGCTTGCAGGACCGGCACCGCATCTCCCGCCAAAGGCGCCCACGGCTGACCGGCCAACAGGCCAGGCAACACCTCGCCCAACGTGGCCAGGTGGGCCGCATCCCAGACCAGGCGCGGCAACGGTTGGCCGTTCAGGTACAGGTACAGACCATCCGGCCAGGTCTTCAACTGCACGTGCTGAACCCCCGCGGCCTCCAGCTGAGCCATCAGGTTTGCCGGCACCACGACAGAGCTCAAATCGATGCCAGCCTCCTCCTGGATATCCCGGACAGACAGATCCAGGATCGAGGGCACGCCTTCAGCATCCACATCCACGATGGTGTGGAAGATCACCGAGGGGCCCTCGGTTACCTCCGCGCGAGCGGCCTCAACGTCGACCAGGGACAGATCCTTGGGATCCCGCATGGGCACAGGGCTTGCCCCCTCCGGCAGCGGGAACTGCACCGCCAGAGAGATGCTAATGTACTGAAGGAAGGGTACAAAACGTCCAATGAGAGCTGCATTGGGCACCTGGAAGGCCTGAAGCACCTCCACCAGGCTGGTCAGCCGTTCCTGATCCCACTCCAAATATGGCAACGGCTTCCCATTGGCGAACAGGAAAAGGCCCTGCCCATTCAGAACGACTTCAAAGTGCTGGATCCCGGCCTGAGCCACCATCTGCATGATGTTGTCCGGCACCTTCGCCATGCTCATGTCCATGCCGGTCATGCTCTGGATGTCCTTGACGCTCAGGCCGAAGACACCGGGGAATCCTTCCTCGTCAATGGTCACCACGATGCGCGGGAGCTCTAGCCGAAAGGCCGGTTCTTCTTGCGCTAGGGGGGCCACAACAGGGGCCGCAGAGACTCCGCCTGCCGTGAAGAACGGCAGCAAGAGGCTCAAAACGAGCACCCATACGAAGGATTGCCGCAGGGAACGTCGTGGTCGCACCTTTCACCTCCCATAGTCCGGGCTTATATGCTCGCTAGGGCCACCTCGTCGCATCCGGACAACCTTGCAGCAGACCCCATCCCGCCCCCGTGGATCGAACGGCTGACGCCGCCCGCCGAGACGCCCAACGGCCGCGGATGAAGATCGCTCTATGGACCGATGCTCACGGTGCGCCCTGCACTGTCCGATAAATCCGCTGTGCTCTGGACCGATGACAAGACCTGGGTTTCGCTTGAGTAGTCACGCTCAGGATGGGATACCTGGATCGTGACCGGCTTCGGGCGGGCCTCCGCCCGGGGACCTCGAGGCACGGATTCCACCCGATGTGGCAATCCCTTTTAGTATCGCGCCGATCGCCGCGAATGTCAACCGCGAGGCGCAGCCTCAGCCCGCTTTCACTAGTAATCAACACAGCCAACCGCTTAAGGTCGCGAAGATCTGGCGAGCTTTTCCTAACAAACCACGGTCGGCTTTCCCGGCCTCACAGATCGTGACGCTGAGCTGCCATTGCAGGATACGGGCAACCCTATTGTACCACAGATTTCCGATATTCGCCTAGTCACAGAGAACCCAAATTGAGAAATTCAGGGACGAAAAGGCAACGAAATTGAGAACGCCCGACGACACGCCACCCGTTGCTCCATTTCCTAACGAGCTATGGTATAATCGAACAATCCCTCCCTCAGAAGAGGCATATGAAACCCGTATTCGTCGCCCTGGATTTAGAGACCACCGGCCTGGACCCGGAACGCGATCGCATCATCGAGATCGGCGTTGTGCGCTTCCACAGTGACGGCGACATCGAGACCTGGTCCACCCTGGTGAACCCGGAATGCCCGCTGCCGCCCCGGATCGAACAGCTCACCGGCATCTCCTCCGACGAACTCGCCCACGCGCCGACGCTCCCTATGGTGCTCCCCACGCTCCGACGCTTCGTGGGAGACGCCATCCTGGTCGGCCATAACGTGGCCTTCGACATCGGCTTCCTGCGCCAGGCCCATCTGCTGGAGCAGAACGCGGCTATCGACACCTTCGCCCTGGCCTCCATCGTGCTTCCCCGCCAGCATAGCTACGCATTGGGAGCGCTGACGGAGACCCTGGGCGTGACCCTGAAGGACGCGCATCGCGCCCTGGCCGACGCACGCGCCGCCGCCGAGCTCTTCCTGGCCCTGATCCGCTACGCGGAGACGCACATCCCCCCGGACGTGATCCGGCGCATCAATCACATCGCCCGGCGATGCCGAGACCCATGGCCCCTGCGCGAGATCTTCCAGGAGATCGAACGGCGCCAGGCCCGTCATGCGTTCACTCAATCGGCCCCCCGCCCTCGCCCGGCCCCCCCGATGGATATCGACGAGGCGGAGCCGCCGAGAGCCCGTCCGCCCGAGGAGCCGCCGAGCCGCCCGCTCGACGTCGAGGCGCTGGCCGACATGCTGTCGCCCGGAGGGGCCATCGCGACCGGGCTCCCCGGCTACGAGCACCGGCCGCAGCAGATCGAGATGATGAAGGCCATCGCCCAGGCCTTCAACGAGGGAGGGCACCTGCTGGTCGAGGCGGGCACCGGCATCGGCAAGTCGCTGGCCTACCTGCTGCCGGCCATCCAGTTCGCCGTGGCGAACCAGGAGCGGGTGGTGATCTCCACCAACACCATCAACCTGCAGGATCAGCTCTTCGACAAGGACATCCCCACCCTGCAACGCATCCTGGGGGCCAACGTCCGGTGCGCGATCCTGAAAGGGAGGAGCAACTACCTGTGCCCTCGCCGATTCGAGGCGCTGTGCCGGGCGCCGGACCTCTCCGCCGACGAGATGGACGTGATCGCCCGCGTGCTGGTCTGGCTGGCCACCACGACGACGGGGGATCAGGCGGAGCTGTTCCTACCCTCGGCGACCTATCGAGCCATCTGGAACCGCATCGCCAGCGAGCCCAGGGGCTGCACCGCGGAGCGCTGCCTGCGTGAGCAGAAGGGGCGTTGCTTCTTCTACCAGGCCCACAAGCGAGCTCAAAACGCGCACATCATCATCGTCAACCACGCGCTGTTGCTATCCGATGTGGCCACGGAGAACCGGGTGCTGCCCGAATACACCCATCTCATCATCGACGAGGCACACCATCTGGAGGAGGCCACGACCCAGCAGCTTGGCTTCTCCGTCAGTGCCGAGGGGATCGCCCAGCTCCTGAGCACGCTACACACCACCGGACGCCGACCCGGCCTGCTGGATGAGATCCTCCCGCGCCTGCGTCCCCTCGCGGAGGGGCGAGATCTCTCACCGGTTCAAGCTCGCGTCCAGACGCTGCAACGGGCCGTCCAGGCCGCCCGCACGGCGACGAGGCTCTTCTTCGATGCCGTGTGGGACTTCCTGCGCGAGCACACGAATCAACGCCTGGACGGCCCTTATGACGTGCGCATCCTGCTGGATGAGGGCATGCGCTATCAGCCGGCCTGGTCCGACCTGGAGATCGCATGGGGCGAGGTGAGCGAACGCCTCACGGATCTGGCCGAACGGCTCATCGATCTGGCCGACGAACTGAGCCGATGGATGGGACACGACGTCGAGGGCCTGGAGGGGCTGGTCGAAGATCTCACGGCAGCCGCGCGGCATGTCGCCGAGCACCGGGATCAGATCGAGGCCATCGTCTCATCCCCGCACTCCAACGGCATCTATTGGGCCGAGGTGTCGGTCCGCAGCGGGCAGCTCAGCCTGAAGGCCGTGCCATTACATGTGGGCCCCCTGGTGGAACAACACCTGCTGGCCCCCAAACGCACCGTGGTCATGACCTCGGCCACGCTGCGCACGGCCGGCTCCTTCGACTATATCCGGGAGCGGCTCCACGCCTGGGATGCGGAGGAGCTGGCCGTCGGCTCCCCCTTCAATTACGAGGAGCAAACGCTCCTCTACATCCCCACCGACATGCCGGAGCCGAACCAGCCCCGCTACCAGGAGACGGTGGAGCAGACCATCATCGAGCTGGCCCGGGCCACCGACGGACGACTACTGGCCCTGTTCACGTCCTATAATCAGCTGCGCCGCACGACGGAGGCGGTAGCCACGGCGTTGGCCCCGGAAGGGTTCGCCATCTTCAGCCAGGGGGATGGAACCTCTCGGGTCCAGCTCCTGCAGGGGTTCCGCACCACCCCCAAGGCGGTGCTGCTGGGCACGCGCAGCTTCTGGGAAGGAGTCGACGTGGTCGGCCAGGCGCTCAGCGCGCTGGTGATCTGCCGGCTCCCCTTCGCCGTGCCCAACGATCCCATCATCCGGGCCCGCAGCCACACCTTCGAGGATCCGTTCAACGAATATTACCTCCCCGACGCCATCCTGCGCTTCCGCCAGGGGTTCGGCCGTCTGATCCGCAGCCACAACGACATCGGCGTCTGCGTCATCCTGGATCGGCGCGTGATCAGCAAGGCGTACGGCGAGCTGTTCCTGAAATCCCTGCCCACCTGTCACACGATCCATGGGCCGCTGGCCCACCTGCCTCGCCTGGCCGCCCGCTGGCTGGCCCGGGAACGGACTTGAGGGCGATGGCTCCACGGCATTCTCATTGAAAAGGAGTGCCCCCCTATCACGGAATCAGTTTGACTCTCTCATCACCCGTCCGTATAATCGTTATAGAATATGGATAGGAGGCCTAAACTCATGATCGGCGTGACGGAGATGCGCAAGGGCACCATCGTCGAGTTGGACGGCGAGCTGTATCGCGTGCTGGAGTACCAGCACCATAAACCCGGACGGGGCAACGCCATCATCCGGACCAAGCTGCGCAATCTCCGAAGTGGTGCCACCATCGATCGCACGTTCACTTCCGGCGAACGGGTCCAGGACGTGCGTCTGGACCACCACACGGTCCAGTATCTCTATCACGACGGCGACCTCTACTACTTCATGGACATGGAGACGTTCGAGCAGCCGGCGCTGAACGCCTCCGTGCTGGGCGACGCCGTCTACTACCTGACGGAGGGGGTGACCGTCGAACTGCAGACGTACGAGGGAGAGCCCATCGACGTCCAGCTCCCCACGACGGTGGATCTGAAGGTCGTGGAGGCGGAGCCGGGATTTGCCGGCGACACGGCCGCCAGTGCCACCAAACAGGTCACCGTGGAGACCGGCCTGAAGGTCCAGGTGCCGCTCTTCATCAACGTCGGCGACGTCATCCGGGTGGACACGCGCAACGGCAACTACGTGACCCGGGTGTGAATGCTTGCCAACCTTCCTGGCTTGATATATAATCGCCGCATCCAGGGGTTTTCCCCGATTTCTGCCACCCTAGCTCAATCGGTAGAGCAGCCGCTTCGTAAGCGGCCGGTTATCGGTTCGAGTCCGATGGGTGGCTCTGTGAAACGAACAATCGCATAACCAATTGGGTATGGCGAAGGAGGCGCCGCTCTCGGTCAGCCTCCTTCGTTCATGTCACAAACGGTAGCCGCCGCCTAGATGCAGAGGAAGAGGAATGGGTAAGAGGACTCTCAGTTTCATGCATGTGAGGAGGTTGTTTCATGGCAAGTAAGGTGTTCTTTGGCGATGCACGACAGGCAAGGCTGAGTGCAGAAGAGACGCTACCGATGAAGCTGGATCGAATCATCGACGCGCTTCACCTGCGTGATCGCGTCAAAGGGGAGACGGTTGCGATCAAAATGCATCTAGGCGGCAACGTCGGCTACTCCACGATCCACCCCGTCTTCGTGCGGCGCGTGGTGCAGGCGGTGAAGGACGGTGGCGGCAAACCGTTTGTGACCGATCACTCCGGCAGTGCCATGACGGCCTGGCAACGCGGGTACACGGAGGAGACGCTCGGCTGCCCGATCTACCCCGTGGCCGGCCCCGACGAGAAGTATTCCTACACCTACGAGAGGCCCTATAAGAACGTCAAGGAATGGCACATGGCGGGGATGATCCGGGATGCCACATTCCTGATCGACCTGGCGCACGTGAAGGGACATCCCTCCTGCGGGTATGGGGGCGTGTTCAAGAACCTGGCCCTGGGCTGTATGACCCGCCAGACCCGAGGCGATATGCACGACACGGTGCATTACGACAAGTACTGGTTTAAGGAGAAATGCCCCGACGCGGCCACCCGCCAGAAGATCATCGAGTCGTGCCCCTTCGGCGCGCTGGTGGAGGATAAAGAGGATCCGGAGGAGATCCACATCCACTTTGACAACTGCAATCAGTGTGGGCGCTGTCTTCGGGTGGCGCCGCCCGGGTCACTGAAGATCGATCCCGTCAACTTCGCCTCCTTCCAGGAGGCGAACGCCATCGCCGTCGACCTGGTCCTGAGCACGTTCGAGCCCGGCAAGGCCGTGTTCATCAACATCGCCACCCACATGACGCCGGTGTGCGACTGTTTCGGCTTCACGGGGCTCCCCATCCTGCCGGACGTGGGAGTCTTCGGATCGGATGATATCGTCGCCGTGGAACAGGCCACGCTGGACGTCATCGGGCGACACCGCCTCATCGAGGAGAACGTGCCCCTGTCGATGGAGGTGCATACCCGCGAGGGGCACCCCTTCCAATGGCTTCATGGCCCGTACAAGAACCCCTACCTGGTCGTCGAGTACGGCGAGAAGCTGGGGCTGGGCACTCGGGAATACGAGCTGATCGACATCATGCCGCTGGAGAAGATCGAGCGCAAGCCCATGGACTACATCGCCGCCGATCAGATGTAGGAGTCCCAACATGGCCGGCGAGCGAATCTGCCAGAAGTGCTCCCATGAGCTGTCGCCCTGGCGAGAGGATGTACTTCACTGCTCTCATTGCAACTTGCTGTGGCGCTGGGATCCCAAAAGCCTGAGCCTGGTCTGCCTGGGATACCCACCACCACCGGCCAGGGCGGGCGAACAGCGATCTGGGAATCCACGAGACGAATAGGCGCGGACGCCATCACACATGTCTGATCGGAAGCCGGGGCTTTTCGAGAGCCCCGGCTTCTCATCTCTGCCGCCGAAAGGCGGCGTATTTCCCCCGCGGAACGGCGGGCGATCCCAATGGAGCTCTCTTCTCCATGGAATATCCTGTTGTCAAATCACGCCAGGAGTGCTACAATGAGCCTGAGCGAGATTTCTGTCACCGACTTCCACACTGACAGGATCTTTTGCCCTAGCTCCGTCGTCTTTAACTACGGAGGAGACTTGCCTCCCTGCCACAAACGCGTTGGGCCATTACCATCCCCTCTCTGCCAGGCGATCGGGTATCGGAACCCCTTGGGGGAACAGGAAGACGATTAGGAGGAGCAAATGAAAGCCAAAAGGTTCTGGCGAGCGCTCATCATCGGCACATTACTCGCCAGCCTGGTGATCCTCTTGTTGCCTGGCCCGGCCATGGCATGCGACCCCGTCTATCACCAGGTGCGGGCAGGAGAGACGCTAGGCAGCATTGCCGCCCGTTATGGGGTCAGCGTATGGGCCATCGCTAGAGCAAACGGGCTCGCGAACATCAACTACATCTACGTCGGGCAATGGCTACGCATCCCCATCTGTCGGCCGTCAGCTCCCCCATCGGGCTCTTATCGCATTCACATCGTGCGACCGGGAGAAACGCTGAGCCTGATCGCCGCCCGTTACGGGGTCAGCATGTGGGAGCTGGCCCGCATCAACGGGATCCGAAACGTGAATCGGATCTACGTGGGACAGCGCCTGGCAATTCCCGTCCCGTATTCGCCGCCGTTGTGGCCGCCCTATCCGCCCTATCCGCCGCCACCACCGCCGTCACCGCCGCCGAGTTGTAGTATCACGCCGATTCTCGGGTTTGGCCGTGTATGGAACTCCCACCTGAATGTACAAGCCGCTCTGGGCTGCGCGACGGAGCCCGAGTTCAGCACCGACGCCACGCAACAGCGCTTCCAGCAAGGGATCGTCCTCTGGCGAGCGGATGAGAACCGATTCTGGGTGCTGTGGAATGACCGACGATGGGGCGAATATGCCGCCGACCAATGGTATAGCGTCGCCTGGCAGCTCGGCTGGCCGGTGGACGCGGGAGCGCTGACCAAGGTATCCATCCAGCATTTCGACGGCGGCACCATGCTGTGGACGCCCACCCTGGGCATCTACGTCCTCTACAGCAACGGCATCTGGCAACACTTCAATTAGGAGCGTCGGCACATTCACGGGCTGTACGGCCCGCCCGTCGGCCCGAGGGGGATGCTCGCGCGCCGGAGCGAGAGGAGCGGCGGCGGGGCGCTTTCTGTGCCTCGCCCTTGTGCCGCTCCGCCAGGACACCGCGAGTTTGACAAAACGCGGCCGCACGTGGTATTGTTACAGCGCTGCTTGACAGCACCGATGTCTAATGGGCCACCCTAGCTCAATCGGTAGAGCAGCCGCTTCGTAAGCGGCCGGTTATCGGTTCGAGTCCGATGGGTGGCTCCAGCGTATCGAGGCCCCGACCGGCGGTTGGGGCCTTTTCCATATGGGCCCTGATCCGCTCCTGACGGCTCAGGGAATCGCAGGGGAGATCGGCACTACTGCTGGCCGAGGCCATGCACACAGGCCACCAGCGGCCGAAGGCGATATGGGATGACCGAACACGCCGTACCGTCATCGCGAATTCGAGCAGAGATATGGACCACGCTGTGGCGCCTCGCGTCCTCGCCCCGCGTGCGGGCCATCATGCTCGTCATCCTGGCCGCCCTGGCGCTCCTGTCCACGATGATCCCGCAGATCCCGGAACAGATCGCCGACGATGCGGCGGCCACAGCCCGCTGGCTGGCCACCCACGTCCCCTATGAGGGGACGCTCGGCCGCATCATGGGATCGCTGGGGCTGTTTCACATCTACCGGAACCCGGTCTGGCGGATCCTCTGCGGGCTCCTGTTCGTCTCCCTGGCCGTCTACCTGGCCGATCTGCTGCCTGGCCGCTGGCGGCTCTGGACCACCGGGCCGTCACCAGAGGAAGCGACATGGGTCGCCGAGGAGACCTTCGATAGCCCCATCCACGAGACGGCCCAATCACTCCGCGCTCGATTGCCCGCCAACGCCGAATCCCCCGACGAGCAGACCCTGGTCGCCCAGCGCGGCCGGATCGGCATCTGGGCCATGCCCATGGCATCGCTGGGCGGCATCCTGCTGCTCATCGGGCTGTGGGTCAGCAGTCAGATCGCCTGGCACGAGCCCGGGCTGTTCCTGCCCCCGGGCCGCAGCATCCGTCTGGCCCACCGTCCAGACGTGACCCTCCAGCTGGCCGAGAGCTCACCGCCCCAGATCCAGGTGACCGACTCGCAAGGGAGCGTTCGGATCACCCCTCGCCCGGGGGATCCGGCTCGCTGGCAAGGGATCGGATTCTACGTAACCGGCCAGCGGCCAGCCGTGGCGGTGAGGGCCACATCCCGGGACGGACGAGAGCTCGTTTTGCAACCTCTGGAGGGCGACCCAGGGGCCGAGCTCACCCTGGCGTTCCCGCAAGACCAGACGGAAAGCGGGTTCGCCGTGCCCGATGAGGGCCTGGTCTTCCGCCTGGTGAACTTCGATCACCCGCCCGAGGATCCCGATGGAGGGCCCGCCATCCTGGTACAGGCCTTCCAGGCCGACCAGGCGGAGCCCATCTACAACCAATTCATCACGGCCGACACGACGATCGAAGTGGGCCAGGCCCGATACACCTTTCACATCACCTCATCCCCATTGCTGGCGGCCTCGCACGATCCTGGCTTCCCGTTGGCGGTCGCCAGCGCGGCGCTTATCTGGCTGGGCTACCTCATCTCGCTGGTATCTCCCTATCAGGGATGGCACATCACCCTGCGCCCCGCGCGGGAAAGCACCCGGGTCATCTGGCGGATCGTGTCCCTGGAGGGTGCTCCTATCCCGCCAACGCCGCCGGGAAGCCAACGGTCCCATCCCAACCGTCGGGCTGCCCACATCATCAAAGCGACCAGCGGGATCTGCATGATCGCCGCCGGATGGCTGGCAGCTTCCTTCTGGTGGAACCAACGTATGACAGGCCAGTACTGGACGAGGGGGATCGGATGGGTCCTGCCCTTGGCGCTGACCCTGCTCGCCCTGGCCTGGCACTCCTGGATGCAATCCTCCATGGAGGAGACGACCCAACCATGACCTCGCAAGAGAGCGCTCCCAGGCGTCCGATCACCATTGGCGTGGCCGGGGGGACCGGCTCCGGCAAGACGACCATCGCCCACGCGATCCTGAAGCGGGTGGGGTGGCATCGCATCGCCTACCTGCAACACGACGCGTACTATCACGACGCCAGCAACCTGCCGCCGGAGGAGCGCGCCAAGCTCAACTTCGACCACCCCGACGCGCTGGACAATGCCCTGCTCGCACAACACATTCGAGAC
Organism: Chloroflexota bacterium; assembly: GCA_013152435.1. Classification (NCBI taxonomy): domain Bacteria; kingdom Bacillati; phylum Chloroflexota; species Chloroflexota bacterium. Next base: position 36,561 of record JAADGJ010000143.1, read on the forward strand.
CTCCAGGCCGGACGCCCGGTGGAGGTCCCCATCTACGACTTCACCACCCACACCCGCAAACCCGAGACCCGCCGCGTGAACCCGGAGCCGGTGATCCTGGTGGAGGGCATCCTGATCTTCGCGGAGCCTATGCTGCGCGACCTGATGGACATTAAGATCTTCGTAGACACCGACTCCGATCTGCGCTTCATCCGCCGGCTGCAGCGGGATATCCGAGAGCGGGGCCGGACGGTCGAGTCGGTGATCGAGCAATACCTGAGCACGGTCCGCCCCATGCATCTGGAGTTCGTCGAGCCCTCCAAACGCTACGCGGATATCATCATCCCGGAAGGCGGGTTCAACGAGGTGGCGCTCGACATGGTGGTCGCTCGGATCCGGGCGCTGCTGGGGATGACGGCCGAGGACGTGTGAACGTGATGCGGGGGCGGCAGGCCATCTCGCTGGCGATCCTGCTCCTCGCTTTCGCTCTGTGGTGCGGGCGTCTGAACCGCCCCTCGTTCTGGATCGACGAGCAGATCGCGGCGGAGATCGCCGGCGAGCCTGATGTGAAAAGCGTGTGGCAGAGCGTGGCACGCCGGGAACGCCGTCCCCCGGGCTATCACCTGCTGCTCTTCGCCTGGCGCCACGCCGCCGGAGACACCGATTTCGCCCTGCGCTATCCCTCGGCCGCGGCCGGCGTGCTGGCCCTGGCCGTGACCATGCGACTGGCACGGCGCTGGATGGGACGGCGGGCGGCTCTCGGATGTGGGATCCTGACCGCCGGATCCGCCTTCCTGGCCCTATACGTGCCCATGGCCCGCTACTACAGCCTGGTATGGCTGCTGGCCGCGAGCTCTTGGCTCACCCTCGAGCGCTGGCTGGCCGGAAGACGGGCCTGGTGGGCATATGCGGCGACCACCCTGGCGCTGATGTACACCGACCCCGCCATTATCCCGGTCCTGATCGGGCAGGGAATCCGTCTGTACGCCAGGAGGCGAGGGCAGCGGCGAGCGTGGGCGCTTACCGTGCTGGCGCTGGGGCTGGCCACGTTCCCCTGGTGGCACCTCCTCCGCCGCCAGGCGAGCCGTGATCTGCTCCGAGCCGATCTGTCCGGCACGATCACGGGCATCCTGCTGCGCCTGAGCACCCCCTGGTACGTGTGGACGGTCGGCGAGGCCACGCTCCCCTGGCAGGGGATCGCCTGGCTGGGCCTGTTGGCAGGTGGCCTGCTCATTCTGGCGGCCATCAGGCAGCCGCGTCCCCGCGCCGCGCTGGCGCTGGGAGTGCTCGTGCCCCTGGGATTCACCATCGGCCTGACCGAGATCGTAGCTCCCGACATCACCTTCCTCAACACGGCCAGCCGGGCCTTGTACGCCGCGCCCGCCCTCTACCTCGTATGGGGAGCAGGGCTCATGCGGGTTCGCCGTCCTTTCCGGCTGACGCTGGCGGCCGCCCTGGTCGCGACGAACCTGGTCGGCCTGATCCACCTGTGGACGGGGCGAGATCTCCTGAATCCCATCTACGCCGTTCCCTCGCGGGAGATCGCCGCCCAGGTGGCCGAGAGCGCGCACCCCGGCGACCTGTTCCTGGCGGATCGAGACACCGTCGTGCAGCGCTACTGGCCTGCGACTCATCCCGTCCCCCTGATCGCCAGCCGCTCCCCCCAGGCGCTGAGGGCGCTTCGCACACGTCCCTCCCATGTCTGGCTGCTCACGCTCAACCGGGACCGAACCCGTCCCCTGGCGCCCAGGGAGGCGATCCAACAGCTGGAACGGAGCTACCGGCGCGTCGCTGAATGGAAATATGTCCCCCTGGATCCGACCTATCGAAAGGTGAAGGCTCGAGTGCTTAGACGTCCGGCCTACACGCACAAGGCCGTTCTCTCCCTATACGAGGCTCCCGATGCACATCGTGATTGACGCTCGTACGGTCACGCCTCACTTCCCCGGGATCGGGCGCTACGTCTCGAACCTGCTGCGCGCTCTGCCCCCGATCATGGCCCCAGGAGAGCAGCTCACCCTGCTTACCCTGAGCGATGTCCCCACCGCCCACGAAAGGGCCGTCCGAGTTCGGGGAGGGCCGTTCTCCCTGCGCCAGCAATGGGAGGTGCCCCGCGCGCTGAGTCGGCTCCGGGCGGACGTCTATCACAGCACGTACTTCCTGATGCCCTACCGCCCGGGCGTCCCCACCGTGCTCACCGTATACGACCTGATCCCGATCCTCTACCCGGAGGCCGTGTCCAGACGCGCCCGGTGGTTGTTCCCCCACCTGCTCCGGCTGGCACTACGCGCCGCCCACCGGGTGATCGCCATCTCCACGGCGACGAAGAAAGATTTATGTCGAGTTACGGGAGTCCCCGAGAGCAGGATTGACGTGATCCCGCTGGCGCCGGATCCCCGATTCGTCCCCCAACCCGGGCCGATGATCGCCCACCTGCGAGAGCGGCTGGGGCTTCCCCCTCGATATGCGCTCTACGTGGGCAGCAACAAGCCCCATAAGAACCTGGTGCGCCTGATCGAGGCGTGGGGGCTGGTCTCGAAGACGCCGGAGGCGGCCGGGTGGGCGCTGGTCATCGCCGGGGTTTGGGATCCCCGCTACCCGGAGGCCCGCCAGCGCGCCCGGACGCTCGGGTTGCAGGACCAGGTGCGGTTCCTGGGACCCGTGGACGAGGCCGATTTGCCAGCCCTGTACGGGGGCGCCGAGCTCTTCGTCTTCCCATCGTTGTACGAGGGGTTCGGGTTACCGGTATTGGAGGCGATGGCGTGCGGCGCGCCGGTCGTCTGCTCAGATCGCGCCAGTTTGCCCGAGGTGGCCGGGGACGCCGCCCTGTTGGTGGATCCCACGGACGCGGAAGCGCTGGCCGGGGCGATCACAAGGCTGCTGACCGATGAGGGCCTGCGCCAGGAGATGCGCCGACGGGCGTTGGCGCGCGCGGCCGAATTCTCCTGGGAGCGAACGGCCTGCATGACGCTCGCGGTGTACCGGGCGATGGCGAGTTGACACTCACAGCCTCCCACCCTCTCACTGCCCGAGCTAGCATAGAACGCAGACGACGCAGATCTTCGCTGATCCCCGCAGATGCCTTGGAGAAATCAGCGCTCATCAGCGGGATCAGTGTCCCATTTTCAACAGCCACGTCCCAGGCGAGCACCGCCTATCTCGGCGAAAGGCCAGGTATGGAAACCAGCCCTCCTTGTTAGGAATGGGACTTCAATACACACAGCCCTAGCAGTAGGGTGGCTTTCCATAGTTCAAAGGGCATGTTTTAAATGAGCAATGTGGGGTGCAACCCTACGAGTACTTACATCTTACCCGTCATCTTGTGTCTGATCTTCGCAGATTCCTGAGAAATCAGCGCTTATCAGCGAGATCAGCGTCCCATTTCCAACAGGATATTAGCTGCCACGAGCGCCGTCGAGCGTTTGAGCATTGTCCCCCCGCCACGCCTGTGCTATCATACGCCAAGGCTGGGAGAGGCAATGAGACGGCGCATCCTGGCGCAGAAGCTACGCCCACACCATGCCCGAGGAGAGGCCCCATCAGGGAGAAAATCGACGCCGGAATGAGGATCCTGCACGTATACAAGGATTACTTCCCCGTCCTGGGCGGTATCGAGAACCACATCCGCATGCTGGCGGAGGCCCAGGCGGCCGCGGGCCATCAGGTGACCGTGCTCGTCTGTGCGCCAGGATCTCGTACTCGTGTTGAAGACCGGAACGGCGTACACGTCATCAAGGCCGCCCGGCTGGCCACCATCGCCTCCACCCCCTTAAGCGTACAACAGCCCCGGTTCCTGGCCCGCCTGCGTCCCGATATCGTCCACATCCATTCCCCCTACCCGGTGGGCGAGGCCGCCAACTGGCTATGGGGACGTGCCCGCGCCACGGTGATCACCCACCACAGCGACGTGGTGCGCCAGAAGCTCATCCTGCGCTTCTACGGGCCGATCCTGCGCCGCGTCCTGCGCTCCGCCGACGCCATCATCGCCACCAGCCCACGCTACCTGGAGACCTCGCCCTGGCTCCGCCCCGTGCGGGACCGATGCACCATCGTGCCGCTGGGCATCGATCTGAGCCGCTTCCCCGAGCATCCTAAGCCGCCGATCCACGACCCGCCGAGGATCCTGTTCGTGGGCAAGCTGCGCTACTACAAGGGGCTGGACGTCCTGCTGCGCGCCATGCGCTCCCTGCCCGGCGTCCAACTGATCATCGTGGGCGACGGCCCGATGCGCAAGCCGTGGGAACGGCTGGCCCAGGAGCAGGATCTGGGATCTCGCGTCCGATTCGCCGGCGAGGTGCCCGACGAGGAACTGCCCGGCTATTACGCGAGGGCGGACCTGTTCGTGCTTCCCGCCACCGCCCGGGCGGAGGCGTTCGGGACCGTGCTGCTGGAGGCGATGGCTATGGCGCTCCCCGTGATCAGCACGGAGCTGGGCACCGGCACCTCCTGGGTGAACCAGGACGGGGTGACCGGACGGGTCGTCCCGCCCGATGATCCGGACGCGCTGGCCCGGGCGATCCGGGAGCTGCTGGCGGACCCTGAACGGAGGCGACGGATGGGAAGGGCCGCGCGAGAGCGGGTGGAGGCGGAGTTCAGCCTGCCGCTGATGGTGCAGCGAGTCAAGGCCGTCTACAAACATGTACTGGAACACCGTATGCCCTCCTGATAAGCCCCGATCTCGTCCCCTTCGATGCAGCGTTTGGTAATCTGCCAATTCGATTCTACAATTAGGCAACGAAACTCGAGCTCAAGATGGTGAGAATGAACCCAATCGATAAAGACCTTTCGACCTTGACTACTCACTCTTCTGCCGCTATCGCCCTGCTACGCGGTGCGGTGGAGATCGAGAGCCTCTCCGGGCAGGAAGGGGCGCTCGCCGCTTACCTGGTGGACGCCATGAGCGCACGCGGCTATGATCGAGCCTTCATCGACGAGGCGGGCAACGCCGTCGGCGAGATGGGCTCCCCGGATGCCGCGCATACGATCGTGCTGCTCGGGCATATGGACACGGTACCCGGCCATATCCCGGTACGGATCGAGGACGGGAAGCTTTATGGCCGGGGCAGCGTGGACGCCAAGGGGCCGCTGTGCGCGTTCATCGAGGCCGCCGCGCGGGTACGCCCCCCAACGGACTGGCGCATCGTCGTCGTCGGCGCCGTGGAGGAGGAATCGGCTACATCCCGGGGCGCCCGCCACATCGCCACCCAGTACCACCCCGATTTCTGCATCATCGGCGAGCCCAGCGCGTGGGATCGGATCACGTTGGGCTATAAGGGCCGACTGTTGGCCGACTTCACCGCCCGTCAGCCTATGGGGCACACGGCCGGGCCGATGGGCAGCGTGTGCGAGACGGCCGTCACCTGGTGGCTGGGCATCCAGCGGTTCGCCGAGGCATTCAATCGGGATCGGAAGGCCGCCTTCGACCGGCTGTTACCCTCGTTGCGGGAGATTCGCTCATCCAGCGATGGCCTTTATGATCGAGTGGACGCCACGGTCGGGCTGCGCCTGCCGCCGGACATCGAGCGG
>JAADGJ010000144.1 GCA_013152435.1 Chloroflexota bacterium
AGAGACCTCGCTCCCAGGGAGGACCCGTTCATGGCGGCGAGGAGAAAGGTGCGCATATCCCCATGCTACTTTATAATTCGGTACACCTGTGATCATGCCCGCAGAGGCTCGGCAACTCGAGCCTCCACAAATCGTGTACCTTCGGAAAGAGAACCCACCCAAACACGAGCGAGGGGGCAAAATGACACACGCCACGATTCGGGCGCAACAGCAAGATCCCATCCCTGATTGGGCACTGCGCCAGCGTCACCTGATCGATGTGATGAACGAGGCCGCCCCGATCTTTCAAGAACGATACACACGCGCCGACGGCACGTACATCTGGCGAGACGAGTGGCCCGGCATGGATGGCTCCGACGACGGCTACGAGACCTACGGCAACTGGCCGCTCTTCTACACCCTGGGCGGCAGCGTCGATATCCATGAGCGCAGCCGCTTCCTATGGAATGCCGTCACCCGCCAGTTCACCGAATACGGCCAGATCTACAACGAGTACGACGCCTACTACGATTGGATGCATCACGGGGAGTCCTCGACCTACATCTACCACTTCGGCCTGGCCGATCCCAACCGCCCGATCGATCGGGGCAGGGCCATACGATTCGCCAACCTGTACGCAGGCAAGAATTCCCCGAATTACGACTTCGAAAAACGCATGATCCGCTCCCCGATCAACGGGAGCAAGGGCCCCCGATTCGAGAACTCCTGGGAGGACTGGTCCACCCATCGCTGGGTATTGGCCCAATACCCGGTCCCCTTCGATGACCTGGATGTGCCCACCGAGATGAAACCCTGGCATGGGGAGCTCGTCCCCATCGCCGACTGGACGGACGACGCCGTTTACGCCAAGATCCTGGAGGCGCTCAACGCCCGCCAGATGCGTTGTGACGTCCCCCTAAACCTGACGTCCACCAGCCTCGTGACCAACGCCTTTCTGTACACCGGAGACGAGCGCTACAGGAGATGGGTGCTGGACTACCTGGAGGCGTGGGCGGACCGCATCCGGCAGAACGGAGGAATCTGCCCGGACAACATCGGCCCCAATGGCATCATCGGCGAAACGATGGATGGGAAATGGTGGGGTGGATACTACGGATGGCGCTGGCCCCACGGCATGTTCACCATCATCGAGCCGCTGACCATCGCCGCCATGAACGCCGTGCTGCTGACCGGCGATCTCAGCTACCTGGACATCCCCCGCAGCCAGATCGACAAGCTGATCGAGCTGGGACGGTACGAAGATGGCCAGTTCCTGATTCCCCACCGGCACACGGACGAGGGCTGGACATCCTTCCGCCCCCCGCAGCCCGAGCATATCTCTCATATCTGGTACATGTCCCAAAGCGAGACGGATCGGGCGCGCATCGAGCGATTTCCGCAGGTGAAAACCACCTGGCTGAAGGTGACACCGGGCCGCGGCAAGGGGGACGACAGGCACTTCGGCCCCTGGTATTCCTACCTCCACGGGCGCCTGCCCGAGTATCCACGGCTGATCCTGGAGTCGCAATACGCCGAGGTGCTGCGCCGTATGGACCTCATGCGACAAGACGACGGCGATCCTCAAGAATGGGACGTGCACCACTGGCAGGAGATCAACCCCATCCATACCGAGGCATTGATACAGCTGACCCTCGGAGGGCCGCAAATCATCTATCACGGCGGCCTGCTGCACGTCCGGCTGCGCTATTTCGACGTGCTGGAGCGACGCCCGGGCCTGCCACAGGACATCGCCGCCCTGGTCTCCGCGCTGGATGCGGAGAGCACTACGGTGCAACTCGTCAACACCAGTCCGCTCCACGAGAGGCGCGTCCTGTTACAGGCTGGGGCCTTCGGCGAGCACCACTTCACCGAGGTGTGCCGCCTGGGCTCGAACGAGGAGCCGCCGATCGAGGTCGATGGGAGGCATTTCGAGGTCGCCCTGCCACCGGGGACCACCATCACCTTGAAACTGGGCATGCGCCGCTACTGCCACCAGCCCAGCTACGAGCAGCCCTTTCCATAATCCTGGGCACAACCCAGCGAGATCGTCGCTTCGTACAGCACCCGGGCGCCCAGAAAGGCGTCCTCAGGGGTCACATACTCGGCGGGTGAGTGGCTGATCCCCCCACGGCAGCGGACGAAGATCATGCCTACCTCCGCCAGCTTCGTCATGACCTGGGCATCGTGCCCGGCTCCGCTCGGCAGCCGGTAAACCGGCAGGCCAACTCGCTCACAGGCACCGGAGATCGCGTCGATCACAGCCGGGCTCAGTGAGGCCGGGCTGGCCCGCAGGAGATCATCCACCTCCGCCGTGAGGCCGCGCTTTCGGCAGACGTCCTCCACAGCCTCACGAATACGAGCCTCGGCTCGATCCCGAGCCGCCTCATCGACGTCGCGTATGTCAAAGGTGAGGGATGCCTCTCCGGGGATCACGTTAAACACGCCCGGCCGGACCTCCAACCGCCCCACCGTGACGACGCAGCTGGGCGACGTGGCCATTGCCGTGGCCTCCGCAACCAGCGCCAGCTCCGCCGCCCCTAACAGCGCATCCCGACGCAGCGGCCCCATGGGCGTCGCGCCGGCGTGATCCGCACGGCCATGTAGGCGGACGGAGAGCAACAACAGGCCGGCGATGCCGGTGACGACGCCCACAGCCAGCCTCTCGCTCTCCAGGATGGCCCCCTGCTCGATGTGAAGCTCCAGGTAGTATCCGATCTCCGAGGGGGCACGAGCCGCCTCGCACACCCGATCCGGGTCCAGCCCCCAATCCCGGATGGCATCCGCGACCGCGACCTGGGTCTCATCGCGCCGTCGCAAGTCCTCTTTGGACAGGTCGCCGACCATCGCCCTGCTGCCGAAGAAGCCCCCCTTCCAGCGGGTGCCCTCCTCATCCATGAAGGCGACCACCTCCAACGGCACGTCCAGATGTACACCATCCTCGTGCAACGCCTGCGCCACTTCAATAGCCGACACCACGCCCAACGCCCCGTCATAACGCCCACCGTTCACCACGGTGTCGATGTGAGAGCCCAACATCACACATGGCGCACCCGGATGCCTCCCCTCTCGCCGGCCGATCAGGTTGCCGACCGCGTCGGTCCTGGCGCTCAGCCCGGCCTCCTCCATCCAGGCTCGCACGAGCCGCTGGGCCTGGCGGTACTCCGGCGTATAGGCCAGCCGGGTCACCCCGCCCTCTGGGGTAGCCCCGATCCGTCCTAAGGCGTTCAAGCGATCCACCAGCCGATCCCGCTGAACGGGCATGTATGTCCCTCCGATTTTGTGAGATTGCGAATGACCGGATCGCTCCCTGGTACGAACACAAAAAAGGCCGGAGGCATTTTCCAGCCTCCAGCCTGTACGTCACATGAGCCGCGAGGGACTCGAACCCCCAACCCGCTGATTAAGAGTCAGCTGCTCTACCAGTTGAGCTAGCGGCCCACGGCAAGCCGCATTATAGGCACCCGGGTGGGTTTTGTCAAATCATCCGCCCGTCTCGCTCATGCCACTCCCACCATATCCCGATCCCACCCCCACACTCCCTGCTCGCACGCACAATTGCTCCACCGCCTGGCCCAACGCCCGATCCGCCGCCGCCAGCGCTGCACGACGCTCGGCCAGCCAATGCCGATCCTCTTGCAACCCCGCCTCCAATCCGGACAGCGCCCTCTCCATCGCATCGGGAGCTGGACCTCCCTCGACCGAGCGCACGCGCACGAAGTGCTCTGGATCCAGTGCCTCTCGCAACATCCCCGCGTCCATCTCCAGCGGACGGCCCAACACCTCTCGCGCGGCCTCGTCCAACAGCCCGGGCGTCACCTCGGCGGGCCTCACGCCCCGCGCCAATGCCTGCCGCACCATCCGCCCCACAACCGCATGCGCCGTCCGGAAGGGCAGCCCATACTCCCGCACCAGTACGTCGGCCAGCTCCGTGGCCGTGGTGAACCCATCGGCCGCCCGCCTTCGAAGACGATCCCGATCCACCTCCACCGTTTCCATCACCGCCGTATACAGCTCCAGGACGCCCTCCATGGTCTCAAACAGGTACACCACCGGGGCCAGCATCTCGTCCTCGATATCCTGAGTATCGCCATAGGGCACGTTGTGGGCCTGCACGACGATGGCCTGGACGTAGCCGTAAACGGCCCCCAGGCGGGCCCGCAGATGCTCCAGGACCACCGGATTCCGCTTCTGAGGCATGATGCTGCTGATCTGGATGAAGGAGTCGTGGATACGGATCGCGCCGGCCTCCTGTGTGGCCCAGAAGAGCAGATCCCGGGTCAACCGGGAGAGATGGCTCGCCAGGATCAGGCAGACAGTCGACGCCTCGGCCATGTGATCGGCAGCGCCGATGGCATCCTGGCCATTGGGCAGAAGCCCGTCAAACCCCAGAAGCTCCGCCACCCGTCGCCGGTCGATGGGAAACCCCGTTGTGGTGAAGGCCACACAGCCCAATGGGCTCCGATTGGTCGTGCCGTACGCGTGGCGGACCCGTTCGAAGTCCCGGGCCAGCACGGTGGCCACACCCGCCAAATAATGGGCCATGGTCGTGGGCTGAGCGGGTTGATAGTGGGTGTGGCCGGGCATGATCGTCTCCAAATGCCTCCCGGCCAGCGCCAGAAGCACACGGCGGAGGTCGCTCAGACGGTCGCCTAGGCGCAACAAGCGCTCGCGTAGCACCATGCGCTGGAGGGCGGCGCCTAGATCATTGCGACTGCGGGCCAGCTGCAGGTTCCCGCCCACCTCCGGACCAGCCCGCTCCATGAGCCGGCCTTCTACGGCAAAGAAGAGATCCTCAACCCCGGGCTGATAACGATATGCCTCCGCACCCTCCGCCTCCACCTGTTGGATCGCACGCAACAGCGCACATCCGGCCTCATGCGCGAGGATCCCCCGCTCGACGAGCATGACCACATGGGCCTTGTTGGCCGCCATCATCGGCGCGAAGAGGTGCCGCCGCGCCAGATCAAACGATGGCCGCAGCACATTCGCCGCGTAAGCGGGATGGGGAAAATCGGACATCGTCGGCGCCTCTCTCATCGCCATTCAGGCATCAGGACTTAAGCCCCGTCAGGGCAATCCCCTGGATGATCTGTCGCTGGAAGATGATGACCACCGTCATCAGGGGGATCACGGAGAGGGTGGCGCCCGTCATGATGAGGTGCCAGTCGCTGCCGGCCTCGCCGGAGAAGAAGGAGAGCCCCACGGGCAGCGTCATCGTCAGCCGCTTGGACGTGACGATCAGCGGCCAAATGAAGGCGTTCCAGTTGCCCAGGAAGTTGAAGATGCACAGGGCAGCGATGGCGGGCTTCACCAGGGGAACGGCGATCCGATAAAAGATACCAAACTCCCACAGACCATCGATGCGGGCCGCGTCGATGAGCTCGTTCGGGACCCCGGTCATGAACTGGCGCATGAGGAAGACGCCGGACGCCGTGATCACGCCGGGGAAAGCGATCCCCCAATACGTGTCCACCCAGTTGAAGTTCACCGACATGATGTACCACGGGATGATCAGCATCTCCGTGGGCACCATCAGCGTGCTGAGGATCAGGAGGAACATCACGTTCTTGAGGGGGAAATCAAACTTGGCGAAAGTATACCCGGCCAGGGTGTCGAAGAAGGCGACGCTGGTCGTGCTGATGATCGCCACGATCAGGCTGTTCAGGTACCAATGAGGGAACTCCGTCCTGAAGATGACCTCCTGATAGTTGGCCAGAGTGGGAGAGGACGGGAAGAAGGAGGGCTGATAGATCTCCCCGGCGGGCTTCAAAGAGGTGCCCACCATCCAAAGGAACGGCACGATCATGGACAGCCCTCCCAGGGACAGGAAGAAATAGCTGATTCCCTGGACGAGGAGTTCTCCCCATCCCCGTCCGGTCTCGCTCCGGGCGACGAAGATCTTACGAGTCAGCTCCCCATCCGCAACGGTCATGTCATGTCCCTCCTCAACGCACGCCTAGTATTCAAACCGACGTGTCAGGAAACGCAGTTGGATGATCGTAATGATCAGGATAATGGCGAAGAGGACCACCGTCAGCGCGGCCGCAAACCCCATGTTCAGGCTTCCAAACCCCTCGCGATACACGCGCAGCACCACCGTCGTCGTGCTGTTCAGAGGTCCCCCATCCCCCTGACGCGTCATGTTCAGCACCTCCGTGAACATGCGCAGGAAACTGATCGTCTGCAGCACGGTCAGGTAGACGATGGTGGGATTGAGCAGCGGGATAGTGATATGACGAAACAGCGCCCATCTCCCGGCGCCATCGATGCGCGCCGCCTCATAGTAGACCTCGGGGATCTGCTTGAGGCCCGCCAGGAAGATGATGATCGCGAACCCCATCCCGTGCCACACGGCGACGGCGGTGATGGAGGGCAACGCCTGCTGCGGGCTCCGGAGGAACGGCTGCTGGGGCAGCCCCAGGAAATCGAGCCACACGTTCAGGGGGCCGAATTGAGGCTGATACATCCAGCGCCATACCCAGGCGATGGCCACCGTAGACGTGACGAAGGGGATGAAATACACCGCCCGGAACAGCCCGATCAGGCGACGGATGTGATTCAACATCAGGGCGATGGCCAGGGACAGCACAAGCTGGCTAGGAACCCCCAGGACCACATACAGGAACGTATTTTGAAACGCCTTGCGGGTGACCGACTTAGGATTCTCAAGCTCGGTGACGATCTTGACAAAGTTCTTCAACCCGACGAAAGGCTGCTCGGGCGAGAGCGGATTCCAATCACGCAAGCTCATATTGAAGGCGAACAGGGTAGGGGCCAAACGGATGAAGAGGAAGAAGGCCATGGGGATCAACAGGAAGATGTACGCCCAGATCTGCCGTTTGCGCTGCAACCCGACCCTGATGGGAAGTTTGAGCATCTCCCGCCCTCCGACAAAGTGGGGGCGCAAGATGACGCACCCCCTTCCAGATCTTGACCTACCTGGCCGGGTCTGGGCCGGTGGCCTCCGACCCCAGCCAGGCAGGTAAGGGGCTAAAAGTAGATTTCCTCGGAGGGACTGTCGCCCCTCCGGGCCACCCAGAGATGCAAGGCCATGCTTCCGTATCGCTTAACGTGATGCCAACGGGGCGACCGGCTGGTCGCCCCTGCTCTCTGATCCTTCCCGGGGAGGATTACACAGAATCCTCCCCTCGATTTGTCGCCTCGCTACCTCCGGAAGAGAGCGGCGCGTCAATGCGTCGCCCAGAACTCGTCATAGAGCTCCTGCACGATCGCCGCGGCCTCGTTCAGCGCCTCGCACGGATCCTGCCCGGTCAGACGCACCGCGTCAAAGGCATCGATCAGCGCCTGGCGCTGCTTCGACTCGTCCACAAAGAAGGTGGCGTGAGCGTAGGGCAACTGCTGAGCGAAGGCGCCCAGCTTCGGATCGCTCAACAGATCCTCGTCCTGAGCCGCCTCCAGCTGAGCCGGGAGCTCGCCCACCGTCTTCACCCACAGCCGGCCCGCCTCGGGCGAGGTGATGAACTTGAGGAACTTGATGGCGGCCTCCATGCGCTTGGGATCGGCGGCGGCCTTCTTGGTGATGCCATGGGTCCAGTAGGAGCCGAAGGTGGCGCGGGTGCCATCCGGCCCCACCGGCAGCGGCGCCACGCCGAAGTTGAGGTCCGGCGCATTCTTGGCGATGGTGCCCAGGCGGAAGGAGCCGTCGATGTGCAACGCCTCCTTGCCCTGGAGGAACGCCTGCGTCGCGCCATCGTAGAGGTCGTTGCTGCCCGTCTTGTACTCCGTCTCAAAGGCCAGGAGCCACTTGAACGCCTGGCAGCCCTCCGGGCTATTCCACATCACCTTGCGATTGGTCTCGTCGAAGGGCTGGCCGCCGAACTGCCGCACCAGCACCTCCCGGAACCAGTGGTGGGCCTGACCGGGCATCTCCGGCGCGTACCCCTCGATGATGATGTTCCCCGAGTCATCGTACTGGGTCAGCTTGCGGGCGTAATCCACGAACTCATCCAGCGTCTGAGGCGGCTTCTCCGGATCCAGCCCGGCCTCGGCGAACAGGTCCTTGTTCCAGAACAGCGCCAGCGTACGTACGGCCGTGGGGATGGCCCAGTACTTGCCCTGGAACTTGGCCGCCTTGACCAGCGGGGTGAACGAGGACTCGATCCAATCCGGCGAGAACTCGTCCTCAGGCAGGGGGACCAGATAGCCGGCATCCACCCACGCGGGCAGCCAGCCGTAGAACAAGGTCACCACATCCGGGCCCACGCCAGCGGGGACCGAGGCCGCGATCTTGTCCCGGAACTCGGCGTACGGGATGTCGGCGTTCTGAACCACCTTGATGCCGGGGTTCTGCTCCTCGAACTGGCGGATCAACTCGCTCATGGCATCCACGCGAGGCTCGAAGAAGTACTGCCAGTATTCGATGGTGACAACCTCTTCCTCAGCGGGCTGCTCAGCCGGAGCCGCCTCGGAGGGCTGCTCGGCCGGAGCGGGGGCAGGCGGCGCACAAGCCTGCACCAGCAGGCCCAGCACCATCACGATCACGAGAAGGTGGACGTAGCGTGTGCGGAACATGGGTCACCTCCTGTTCCATGCTATATGGGTGGGATGTACGACTTCAGGGCGTCCATGGGGAGAGCGGACACCCCTTATGCGCCCATCAAGACAAGCCAAGAAGGCGAGCGGCGTTCTCGCTGAAGATGAGACGAAGCACATCCTCGCTCACCCCCAGCTCCCGACAGTCGCGTATCTGATCCTGTAGATAGCGAATGGCAAATCCCCGAGGGAACCAGCTGGAATCCGTGCCGAAGATGATGCGCCGGGGGCCAATGGTCTCCAAATACTTGCGGAACAGCGCCTTTACCGTCAGGTCCCCCGGCATCCAGCGCACCCATTGATTGGAGCCTGAGGTATCCACATAGACGTTCGCGCACCCCCAGCAAAGATGCAGGGTCTCCCGCAGGTAGCCGCATCCGAAGTGGGGGACGACGAAGTTCACATCCGGGAAGGCCTTGGCCACGTCGTGGAGCATCAGCGGATTGATGTTGGGATGCCATGTGATGCCGCCGCCGCTGCCCATGGGACCGAAATGGATCAGGACCGGCACGTTTAACTCGGCGCAGGCCTCCCACAACGGCCAGGCCGCCCGATCGGTGATCGGGCGATCCAACGCCGGGGCCAGCGTCTTGTACCCCCGAAATCCATATTCCCGCACGCAGCGGCGCAGCTCATCCGCAGCGCCCGGCTCAAATGGGTCGTGGTGTGCAAAGCCGATGAACCGGTCGGGATACATGGCCACGATCTCGCCCAGCGTATCGTTCCCGCCACCGGTCACCCACACGATCCTATCGATGCCATATCTATCCAGCTCGGCGACCCAACGACGGGCCTGCACCTCAATGGGAGGGCGATCCTGCTCCGGCTCGGGGAAGTCCCACGTCAGCCGCCACTCCCGATGGTATGCGCGGGCCTGCTCGCGCAAAAGCGCCGCACGGCGCTCCCCAATCTCCTGTACCAGCTTTTGCCAACGCCTCTCCCAGGCCGGTTCGGGCACGGGAAAGTGAGCATGAAAGTCGATGATGGGTATGCCCTGATAGCTCACAGATATGACCTCCCGACCGCTATTGTACTTGACGGTTCTGTGGCTGTCAATATGCACTTTTTTGCGGTAAGGAAACGCCATTGAGGAAAGATTCCTGTTTTAGTCGTCCAGCCAGGATATGGTAGAATCCGCCTATCCTGCAGAAGAGGGTTCGGACGTTATGAAGTCACACACCAAGTACCTTTGGTTCGAAGCCCCACGCCGCCGGCAGCTCTTCCACATCACCCAGGAGGTGCAGCAGGCGGTCGACGAGAGCGGCATACGAGAGGGGTTCGTGCTGGTCTCCGCCATGCACATCACCGCCGGCGTGTTCGTCAACGACAACGAGCCCGGCCTGCACGAGGACATCTGGGAATGGCTGGAGGGGCTGGCCCCCCAGCGGCCCGACTATCGCCATCACCTCACCGGCGAGGATAATGGCGACGCGCACCTCAAATCGCTGTTGATCCACCATCAGGTCATCGTGCCCGTCACGGACGGTCGGCTCGATCTGGGCCCCTGGCAGCGAGTCTTCTATGCCGAGTTCGATGGCCTGCGGCGTAAGCGCGTGATCATCAAGGTGCTGGGCTTTTAGCCCTCGCGCCCGCTACTCCATCGAAGCGCCCGGGAGAAGGAGCGCAAACAGAGATGAGGGAACGCCCCGCGCCTACAGGATACCCGGCCGACGCGCTGGCCTTCGCGATCGATATCGCCCGGCGCGCCGGCGAGATCGTGCGGCAGGTCCACCTGGCCGGACCACAGCGGATCAGCAGCAAACACACGGCCGTAGACTTGGTGACCGAGGCCGACCTGGCCTCCGAACAGCTCATCACCGAGGCCATTCGAGCCGCCTATCCCGATCACGCCATCTACGCGGAGGAGGCCAACGAGGCTCAGGATTTCCTCACCGCCACCCGGGCCTACGATGGGGTCTGGATGATCGATCCCCTGGATGGCACCACCAATTTCGCCCACGGGATCCCCTTCGTCGGCATCTCCATCGCGCTGCAGTGGAAGGGAGAGCTGGCCATCGGCGTGGTGTACGAGCCGATCCGGGGGACATGCTATTGGGCGGAAGCGGGCCGGGGCGCGTGGTGCGACGGCCGGCGCATGCATGTGTCCCGGGCCCGGGAGCTCAACCGCTGCGTCCTGGCCACGGGGTTCTCCTACGACCGGGCGACGAACCCGGACAACAACACTCGGGAGGTCACCTGTCTCGTGCCCCGGGTGCAGGGTATTCGCCGCATAGGCGTGGCCGCGCTGGACCTGGCGTTGGTGGCCGACGGACGCCTGGACGGCTACTGGGAGGCCCGGCTGAACCCCTGGGACTGGTCGGCCGGAGCTCTCATGGTGCGAGAGGCCGGCGGCCGTGTGACCGACTATGATGGACATGACTGGCGGCCAGGCATGCGCACCTGCATCGCCAGCAACGGGCTTGTACACGAGGCGTTGCGATCCTGTATCCAAACCGCCCGCCGGTGGCCGTTGCCGCCGATGCCCGCAGATGCTATAATCGAGCCAGAGGAGTGACAGAGCACAGCGAATGGAGTTAAAGCCACCTCGTTACCGACGTCGATCATCCGGCCGCGGCCGCATATTCCTTCTCCTGCTCGTCCTCATCATCATCGGGCTGCGCCTCAGCGGCACCGACGCGATGGTGTTTCGGACCGTGTACACGCGTTACCTGGGCTCCTACGTCATGGACCTGGCGCAGTCGCTGGGCATTGACGCGAACACGCTACCCGAACCGCTTCAACCGACCCCCACGCCGACCCGCAGCGCCCCCTCCTGGCTGGCCGAGGCGGAGACAGCCTACTGGGACGGCGATCTGGCGAAAGCCTCCCAGGCATACGCCAAAGTCTTCGAGCTGGAGCCGGATAACTATCAGGCGCTGGTCTGGCAGGCGCGCCTGGAGGCGCTGCGCGGCCACACCGCTCGCGCCGAGGAGTTGGCCCGCAAAGCGGTCGAGCTGGCGCCGGAGGATCCACTGGCGCTGGCCGTGCTGGGGATGACCCTGGACTGGAACGGGAAGCCCGACGAGGGCATCTCCTACGCGCTGAAGGCCGTGAACCTCGCCCCAGACTCGGCGGAGGTGCGCGCCTACCTGGCCGAGATCTACGCGGACAAGGGGAACTGGACCCGGGCGTTGGAGGAGGCGAAGTCGGCGGTGGCCCTGGATGATCGAAGCGTGGTGGCGCAGCGCAACCTGGGATATGTGCTCGAAATGCAGGGGCGTTACAAGGAGGCCATCGAGGCGTATCAACGGGCCAGCGAGCTGCATCCCCGCCTGAGCTACATCTACATCGGGGCCGGACGCAACTACCTCGCCCTGGAACAATACGATAAGGCGATCGAGCAGTTTCAGAAAGCCATCGAGGCCTCGCCCGGCAACGCCGACGGCTACGACGCGCTGGGGTGGACCTATTTCCTGCAGGGCGACCCCGAGCGAGCCATCGTGGAGCTGGAAAAGGCGGTCGAGGTGGACCCGGAGTTCGCCCCGGCCCACGCGCACCTGGGCGTGGTCTACTACGTGCGCCGCTACTACGAGAAGGCGATCGATTACTTCCTCAAAGCCATCGAGTTGGGCATCGAGAACGAGGAGTACTTCTACGAGCTGGGCCTGTCCTACGTCTACCTGGGACAGTGCGAAAAGGGTATCCCCTGGCTGGAGCGGGCGCTGGAGTTGAACCCCAACTCCGGGCCCGCCTGGGAGGGGATACGCCTGTGCGAGGGAGAAGGCTCGTAACCCCGCTCCCGCCCGCCAATCCCCCCACGGAACTTAGAGCGTGTCTGAAAATTTACCGGCAAAATGTCTGAGAGTCTCCCTCAACTCCAGCTCCACAGGGGGAGATGTGGAGGGGACCTCCCCTCCACGGAAATCCCACTTTTCTGGCCTGTATCTGCCTTTCTCGGCCCTTCCCGAAGGGCCCAGGCCGAGGCCAAGTAGGTCGAAGGCGGGAGAATGGCTTTTTCCGGAGGGGCTCCGCCCCCCCGGGTCTCCCCACAGCAGAAGCAACAGCACTTCTCAGACACACTCTGAAACCGCGAGGAAACACGGCCCCACTCTTTCCCTCCCTCTTGTCCTCTCCACACCGCCCTGCCGATTTGCGCGTTCAGTCGAGTTGGGGTAGAATCCCGCCCGTTAGCACTCCGGCGCCTTGAGTGCTAACAAGGCAATGGCTGGCAATATTGCCGAGACATCTGATTCATCACCTAACCATCCCAAAGAGCGAGGAGGGAGACGAAGATGAAGCTGCGACCACTCGGTGATCGCCTCGTCGTGGAGCCGATCGAGCAGGAGGAACGGACAGCCAGCGGTATCATCTTGCCGGAGACGGCTAAGGAGAAGCCGCAGCAGGGCAAGGTGTTGGCGGTCGGCCCCGGACGCCGTGACAACGACGGGAATCGCATCCCCATGGACGTGAAGGAGGGCGACCAGGTCCTCTACGCCAAGTACGCGGGCACTGAGGTCAAGATCGGCGATCAGAAGGTGCTGATTCTCAGAGAGTCCGACGTCCTAGCCATTGTCGAGGGATAACCATCCTCTTACATTCCCTTTTTCCTTTCACCCTTTAGAACGAAGGAGCGTCGAGATGGCAAAGCAACTGGTTTTCGCTGAGGAAGCTCGGAAGAATCTTAAGATCGGTGTGGACACGCTGGCGAATGCGGTGAAGACGACGTTGGGCCCCAAGGGCCGCAACGTGGCGTTGGACAAGAAGTGGGGTGCGC
>JAADGJ010000145.1 GCA_013152435.1 Chloroflexota bacterium
AGCGACACGCGGGGTATTCCTACCACCCCGATTTCCATCACTGACTTTGAAAAAGCCCTGCCCCTTCTCCGCCTTGCACCTGCCCCCTCCACTCCGATTCGGATGGACAAGGTCGGGTGGGGCAGGCCAGGAACGGGAACCGGGAAGTTGCCATCTGAAAGCGTGTCTGAAAATTTACCGACACGGTGTCTGAGGGCCTCCCTCAGCTACCAGCTCTACAGGGGGAGGTGTGGAGGGGCGATCCCCTCCACGGAAACCTCTTTTTTCCTGCCTGCACCTGCCTTTCTCGGCCCTTTCTGAAGGGCCCAGGCCGAGGCCAGGCAGGTTGAAGGCAGAAGAAGAGCTTTTTCCGGAGGGGCTCCGCCCCTCCAGGCTCCCCGCCGCATTTCCACCGAAAAAGAGACGCGACCCCGGAACGAACAAGGCGGCCGTCAAAGTTCGTGAACTGGCGCGCTCGATGGTACAATAGGCCAGTACCATCGGAGGCCATGAAACTCATGGACATCGTGGAACTCAAGCGACAAGCCGGAGAGCGCGCTGTAGACTTCGTGGAATCGGGCATGGTCGTCGGCCTCGGCCACGGCACCACGGCCATCTTCGCCGTGCGTCGCATCGCCCGCCTGCTCCACGAGGGCCGGCTGCACGGCATTCGCGGCGTGCCCTGCTCGCAGAAGGTCGAGGCCGAGGCCCGGCGGCTGGGCATCCCGCTCACCACGCTGGACGAGTGCCCCACCATCGATCTCACGATCGACGGCGCGGATGAGGTCGATCCCGAGCTGAACCTGATCAAGGGCGGCGGCGGCGCCCTGCTTCGCGAGAAGATCATCGCCCAGAGCAGCCGCCGCGAGATCATCGTGGTCGACGAGACCAAGCTCTCCCCGATGCTGGGCACCCGACACCCGGTGCCGGTGGAGGTCGTCCCCTTCGGCTGGCGCTCGCAGGTCGCCTACATCGAATCCCTGGGCGCACACGCGGTGATACGTCGGACTCCCAAGGGGGATCTGTTCAAAACGGACCAGGGAAACCTGATCCTGGATTGTGAATTCGGCCCTATCACCCAACCGGCCCAGCTGGCCGCACGGCTGAAGGAGCGCGCCGGCATCGTGGAACATGGGCTTTTCCTGGGCCTGGCGACGGATGTGATCGTGGCCGGCCGCGAGGGCATTCGCCATCTCTACAAGGGGATGGGCGATGCGGAGGTGTCCGTCCAGGAGCTCGGCGAAAGCCCCCTCCTGTAAGGCACGATATCCGATCCCCGCCCCGGGGCCGGCGGTCGATCACCAGCCCCCATTCTGACCTTTCCCGGAGAGGACCCCTATGCGTTTCCGCAGGTATGACCCCGACAGGGACCGAGAGGCCGTTCATCGCATCTGGTACGAGACGGGCTGGCTGAAGAAGGGCAAAGAGGAGATCATGGACCTCTTCGTGGAGTGCGGGCGCGCCCTGGTCGCGGAGCTTCACGAAGAGCCTGAATGCCTGGTCATGACCGCTCCGGGCACCGTACGTTACCTGGACGAGGAGCTCCCCATGTCCTGCGTCACAGGCGTCACCACCAGCCGGGTCGCCCGCAGGCGAGGGCTGGCGAGGCAGCTGGCCGCCCGGGCGATAGCCATCGATGCCGCCGAGGGGGCGCTGGTCGCCAGCCTGGGGATGTTCGAGCAGGGCTACTACAACCGGCTGGGCTTCGGCACCGGGGGATACGAGCACTGGGTCTCCTTCGATCCCGCCCGGCTGAACGTCAGCGTGCGGCCTCGCGTGCCGCGCCGCATCACCGCCGACGACTGGGCCCTGGTGCACGCCAGCCGGCTCGCCCGGCGCCAGGGCCATGGCGCCTGCAATCTGACGCCATCCGAGATCACCCGAGCGGAGACGCGTTGGGCGGATAACGGCTTCGGCCTGGGCTACTGCGATGGCCCCAACGGCGAGCTGACCCACCACCTCTGGTGTCAGACCAAAAACGTGGAACAGGGGCCGTACGAGATCGTCTGGATGTCCTACCAGACCGCCGACCAGTTCCTGGAGCTGATGGCCCTTCTGAAAAGCCTCGGCGACCAGGTGCGGTTGATCAAGATGCGGGAGCCGCAGGGTATCCAGCTTCAGGATCTGATCGAGCAGCCGTTCAAGCAGCATCAGGTGAGCGAAGGGTCGAAGTTCGCGAGCGGGATACGGGCCATCGCCTACTGGCAGATGCGCATATGCGATCTACCGGGATGCCTGGAGCGCACCCACCTCCCCATGGGACCGGTTCAGTTCAACCTCAGGCTGACCGACCCGATCGAGCGGATGCTGGATGACGACGCCCCCTGGCATGGGGTCTCCGGCGAGTACATCGTCACGCTGGGGCCCACATCCGGGGCGGAGCGGGGGCGAGATGATACCCTGCCCACGCTGACGGCGTCGGTAGGGGCCTTCACCCGGCTGTGGCTGGGGGTGCGCCCGGCGACGGGCCTGGCGATCACCGACGAGCTCTCCGGCCCCATGGAGCTCCTCGAGCGGCTCGACCGGATCCTGTGTCTCCCTGATCCGAAGCCGGATTGGGATTTCTAAAGGATGCGGACCATGACACGACTCTCGTTACTCACGATGATCGCCAGCCTGATGTTGACCGGCTGTCAGCCGGCCTCTCTGCCGGGCCTGATCGCCACGCCGACCCTGGCACCGCCCGGGCCGGGCGGCCGCGCCGCCAACGCCGACGTCCTACACGTGCGGGCCGTGCGGGACGCCGACGGCACATGGACCTTCCACGTGACGGTGCAGCACCCCGACACGGGTTGGGAGGACTATGCGGACGGGTGGGATGTGGTGCTGCCCGATGGGACGGTCGTCAAGCCCGACCCGGATAGCCCGTTCACCCGGCTGTTGCTTCACCCCCACGTGAACGAGCAGCCCTTCACCCGCAGCCAGAGCGGCATCGCCATTCCGCCCGATGTGACCCACGTCCGCGTGCGAGCCCATGACCTGGTCGATGGCTACGGGGGGAAAGAGGTCGTCGTGGATCTGACGGCCGCATCGGGGCCGGACTTCCAGGTAGAGCGCTGAAAGCGTGTCTGAGAAATGCCGTTGCTTCTGGTATGGGGAGGCCCGGAGGGGCGAAGCCCCTCCGGAAAAAGCCCTTCTCCCGCCTTCGACCTGCCCGGCCTCGGCCCGAATCTCTGCGGAAAGAGACGAGAAAGGCAGGTGCAGGCCGGAAAAGTGGGATTTCCGTGGAGGGGGGATTCCCCTTCCACTCCCCCTGTGGAGCACGCAGCCGGGGGATGCCTCCCAGACACCTGGTCGGTGAATTTCCAGACGCGCTCTCAGGCATGACCCACCGTGTTTTTGTTTGACAGCGCGAATGCTCAAGAGTATAATGAGGCCACTCAACGCCGAGGACCCCCCTCGGCGTTTTCTGCTCTGCATCCAGGGATGGCACCACCCGCGCTATCCCCGGTCGATGTCCAAAGGTTTCACGTCGGCCGTTCCCATGTAAGGTGATCGAACCTCGACATCCACACCGGCTTCCTTTTATGGGAGATCTATCGTCTCTCAGCCTCGGTTGGGCCCACATGCACACGCACTTCGCCGGGGCTTCACAACAAGTTCGGCAACGACAACAGAAGGACAGAACAGAAAGGAGGAGGTTGGCATGACGCATCGAGCCGGTTACTCTCGATCTTCGCAGGCACCCCCCATTCGGACGGTATTGGTGCTCGGCCTGGTGCTGATCCTCGTGTTCCTGGCCGCATGTGCCCCGGCGCCCGCAGCCCCAGCGGCGGAGGCACCGAGCGCCGCGGAGGAGGAGGCCACGCCGACCCCGGCCGAGGCCAAGACCTTCCGCATCGCCGTGGGCATCGATCCGGACACCCTGGACCCGGCCCTGGGCACCACGACCACGGTATCCAACATCGTCGACTACATGGTCGAAACCCTGGTCGTGACGGATAAGGATGGGAACCCCCAGCCGAAGTTGGCCACCGGGTGGGAAGTCGCCGAGGACGGCCTTGAGTACACCTTCTACATCCGCCAGGGCGTCACCTTCCATGATGGGACCGTCCTGAACGCCGAGGTCGTCAAGTGGAATCTGGACCGGATCCTCGATCCGAACGTGAAGGTGCCGATCCGCAGCCCCTTCGCCGCGATCGAGGAGGTAGAGATCGTCGACGACTACACGATCAAACTCCACCTCAGCCGGCCGTACGCGCCGCTCATCAGCGCGTTCTCCCTGGGGAACGCCGGCATCATCTCCCCCGACTCCGTCAACGCGGAGGGCAACACCTACGAGAACGTGACGCGCCCCGTGGGCACCGGCCCTTACGTCTTCCAGGAGCGGGTCAAGGGCGAGCGCATCGTGGTCACCCGCTTCGAGGACTACTGGGGTGAGAAGCCCTACTACGACGAGGTCGTCTTCCGCGTCGTGCCCGAGGCGGCCACCCGGGAGAGCCTGTTGCTGGCCGGCCAGGTGGACCTCATCATCCTGCCGCCCATCAGCGACCTTCCGGCGCTCCAGCAGAACCCGGATGTGAAAGTGCTGCTGGCGCCCAGCGATCGCACGATCTTCATCTCCATCAACAACACCCATGAGCCCCTGAACGACGTGCGCGTCCGCCAGGCGCTCAACTACGCGGTGAACAAAGAGGAGATCATCGAGAGCGTGCTGTTCGGCGCGGCGGAGCTGTTGGATGCGCCCATGGCCTCCAACCTGTTCGGCTACTGCCCGCAGAAGCCCTACGAGTACGATCCTGAGAAGGCGAAGGCGCTGCTGGCCGAGGCGGGGGTGGAGAGCCTGGAGCTCAACTTCATCGCCCCGACAGGCCGCTACGTCCAGGACTTCCAGGCGGCCCAGGCTATCGCTGGCTTCCTGAGCGAGGTCGGGATCAAGGCGCCGGTCTCCACCATGGACTGGCCCTCCTACGTGGCCGCGATCCTGACGCCGCCCGATGAGAACAACATCGACCTGCACTTCCTGGGATGGGCGCCCAGCTACCTGGACGCGGCCCAGCAGATGGTGCAGTTCTACTCGCCGGAGCATCCGCCCAACGGCCTGGCGACGTCCTTCTACGGCAACCCGGAGGTGGATAAGCTGATCGAGGCCGCCGCGCAGGAGTCGGATCCGGAGAAGCGCAAGGAGCTGTACTGCCAGGCCTCCGAGATCATCTGGAACGAGGCGCCCTGGATCTTCCTCTGGGTGCAGCGGTTCCCCATCGTCTATCGGGCGGACCTCACCGGCGTGGACTACCATCCGACGGAGAAGTTCTACGCCATCTACGCACGTCCGGCCGAGTAATCACGGAACCCTCTCGGGACAGGCTACAGGTAGGGGCGAGGTCATCTCGCCCCTACCTCCGCTGAGATCAGATGTCGCATCCTGTCCCCGGAGCGAGCGGCTTTCCTGTCCTGATAACCATGTGATCACGAGGGTAAGCCAAGCAAGATGACCTCTTTCTCGCAATACATCCTGCAGCGCCTCCTCGCTGCACTGATCACGCTCATCGGCATCTCGTTAATCATCTTCCTGTTGGTGCGTCTGCTCCCCGGCGATCCGGCGCGCGTGATCGCCGGGCTATTGGCATCGGAGGAAGACGTCGAGCAGATCCGGGTCTGGATGGGCCTGGATCGCCCGCTTCCGGTGCAATACGCGATGTTCTTCAGCCGCATGGTGCGGGGTGACCTGGGCATCTCCGCCCGCACCAAGGAGCCCGTACTGAAGGAGATCCTCTCCCGCCTGCCGGCCACCATGAAGCTGGCGGTGATCAGCATGACCATCGCCGGCGTGCTGGGGGTCCTGGGCGGGGTGCTGGCCGCGTATCGCCGGAACTCCATCCTGGACTTCTTGATATCCGTGGGCACGCTCTTCGGCATCTCTATGCCCGTTTACTGGCTGGGCCTCATGCTGATCGTCCTGTTCGCCGTGCGGCTCCACTGGCTCCCGGCGGCCGGGTCCGAGCGCCCCGCCAGCTATATCCTGCCCTCCTTCACGCTGGCGGCCTTCTCCATCGCGCTGGTGGCCCGCATGACCCGATCCAGCATGCTGGAGGTATTGAGCGAGGATTACGTGCGCACGGCACGGGCGAAGGGGCTCCGAGAGTCCGTCGTCGTCCTGCGCCACGCGTTGAGCAACGCGCTGATCCCAGTCGTCACAGTCATCGGGCTCCAGTTCGGAGCCCTGCTGGGCGGCGCGGTGCTGACCGAGACGGTGTTCGGCTGGCCGGGGATGGGCCAGCTCATGGTGGACTCCATCTTCGCCCGCGATTATCCCATGGTCCAGGGCATCGTCCTGGTCTTCTCCTCTCTTCTCATCCTGGTCAACCTGATTGTGGATATCCTGTATGCATATATCGACCCACGAATCCACTATGGCTGAAGCGGTCGCGGTGTCCATCCCGCAATTGCGGGCCGAGAGACGTGGACTGTATCACGAGACGTGGCGGCGGTTTCGGCATCAGAGGCCGGCCATGCTGGGGCTCGCCATCCTGCTCCTGCTCATCCTCGCCAGCCTGGCCGCCCCGTTCCTGACGCCCTATGATCCGGAGAAGCTGACGCTGACCGACGCCCTGATCCACCCGAACCTGGAGCATCCGCTGGGCACCGATCACCTGGGGCGCGATGTGCTGGCGCGCATCCTGTACGGCGGGCGGCTCTCCCTGATGATCGGGTTCCTGGCCGTCGCCATCGGTCTGCTCGTAGGCATCCCGCTGGGCGCCATCTCGGGATATTACGGCGGCTGGGTGGATATGATCATCCAACGGGTCGCCGATATCCTGCTCTCCTTCCCGAGCATCCTGCTGGCGCTCTCCCTGGTGGCCGCGCTGGGCGTGGGCCTGCGGAACGTGATCATCTCCGTCGGGATCAGCACCATCCCGTCCTTCATCCGCCTGGTGCGCGGCTCCGTGCTCAGCATCCGGGAACAGACCTACGTGGAGGCAGCCCGCTCCGTCGGCGTGCGAGACTGGGACATCATCTGGCGACACATCCTGGTGAACGCCATGGCCCCCGTCATCGTCCAGGCCACCCTGAACCTGGGCTCCACCCTCCTGGTGGCCGCCGGCCTGGGCTTTCTGGGTTTGGGCGTACAGCCCCCCACCCCGGAATGGGGCGCCATGCTGGGCGAGGGGCGCCAATACATCTTCAGCGCCTCGTACATGGCGACTTTCCCGGGCCTGGCCATCTTCCTGGCGGTGCTGGGCTTCAACCTGCTGGGGGATGGGCTGCGGGATGCGCTGGATCCCCGCCTGCGAGAGTGACCGGACAAAACGGCCGACACCCGCCCGTGAAAGATGCACTTGTGGCATACGCATTAACTTACCAGGACAGACGAGGCTTCCAAGAGCGTGTCTGAGAAAAGCCGTTGCTTCTGCTGTGGGGAGGCCCGGAGGGGCTCCGGCCCTCCGGAAAAAGCCCTTCTTCTGCCTTCGACCCGCCCGGCCTCGGCCTGGATCCTTCGGAAAGGGCCGAGAAGAGCAGGTGCAGGCCGGGGAGGTCCCCTCCACACCTCCCCCTGTGGAGCTGGTAGCTGAGGGAGACCTGTCAAGTCCTGAAATACGTTTACAACAAAAAGGGGGGAAAAGGGGGCGAATCATCAGGAATCCTCCTGCGGACCAGGCACCCACACGAC
>JAADGJ010000146.1 GCA_013152435.1 Chloroflexota bacterium
TGCCGGTGGCGTTGGAGGCGGGGAGTCGGTTCGCCATTCGAGAGGGTGGTCGGACGGTAGGTGCTGGCGTCATCACCGAGATCATCGAGTAGTGGATCTCATAGCGGACATGGGGTGAAATTTTATGGCGAAACGAGCGATCCGTATGGTGATCACGCTGGCATGTGTGGAGTGTAAAGAGCGGAACTACTCGACGACCAAGAACAGGCGAAACGATCCAGGTCGTCTGGAGTTGAGGAAGTATTGTCCGCGTTGCCGGACGCATACATTGCACCGGGAAACGCGTTAGCGATCGGGATCCGCCCGTTTTCCCATCTGGCGTGGTGGAGATGGGCGGATAGTGCAGGCCAGTAGCTCAATTGGCAGAGCAGCGGTCTCCAAAACCGCAGGTTGCGGGTTCAAGTCCTGCCTGGCCTGCCTGATGGATTTCATCTGGGTAAGACACCGCTTCCGGTTCGCCGGGCGGTGTCTTAAACCGTAAACGGCCAGAAGCTGTATCCTTTGCAGGAGATGATCGTGAGCAGAGCTGCAACCGTTAAGAAAGAGAACGCCATCATCCGTTATCTTCGGGAGACGCGTGCCGAGCTGCGGAAGGTCACCTGGCCCACGCGCGATGAGGTGATCCGCCTGACGTTGATCGTGTTGGCCGTCACCGCGTTTATGGCCATCTTGCTGGGGGCCATTGACTACATTTTTGCGGCTCTGTTCCGATTGATCGTCGGCTAGAAGAGGGGCCATGGCAGAAGACCGGGATGTGCGCGAGGAAGTAGCCGAGGAGGAGCTGCCCCCTGAGGAGGAGACGCAGGAGGTCCCAGAGGCGGAGGGGACGCCGGCGACCGAGGGGGAAGAGGCGGGCGCGTCCGAGGAGGACGGCGAGGAGGAGGCTGCTCCCGAGGAGGAGGATCCGAGGGCGGAGCTGCGTAAGCGCGCCCGCTGGTATGTGATCCACAGCTACTCCGGGATGGAGAATAAGGTCAAAAAGAACCTGGAGCACCGCGCCGAGTCCATGCGGGATCAGGGCGGGGATAAGATCTTCCAGGTGGTCGTCCCGACGGAGGAGCGCATCGAGCTGAAGGATGGCCAGCGGCGCATCGTCGAGCGGCGCGTCTTCCCCGGATACATCCTGGTCGAAATGGTCATGGATGAGGACTCCTGGTATGTGGTGCGCAACACGCCGGGTGTGACCGGCTTCGTGGGCATGGGCAACAAGCCCACCCCGTTAGAGCCGGAGGAAGTCGAGCGCATCATGAAGCGCATCGAGGAAGAGGAGCCGAAGATCGATGTGGACTTCCGGCCCGGCGAGCGGGTGCGCATCACCGAGGGGCCGTTTGCGGATTTCCACGGGATCGTCGACGAGGTCTACCCGGAGAAGGGAAAGGCTCGGGTCCGTGTCTCCTTCTTCAACCGGGAGACGCCCGTGGAGGTGGATTTCTTGCAGCTTGAGCGACAGTAACCCTGCCGCGTGGCGGGATATCGATTCGGTTCGATAGACTGCGTCCATTTCTGTATTCGTTTGGAGATCTCTGATGGCGAAGAAAGTCAAGGCAATCGTAAAGCTACAGGTTCCGGCCGGCAAGGCGAATCCGGCGCCGCCGGTTGGCCCCGCTCTGGGTCAGCACGGCGTGAACATCATGGCCTTTTGCAAGGAGTACAACGCGCGCACGGCCTCCATGGTCGGCGACATCATCCCGGTGGAGATCACCATCTACCAGGATCAGTCGTTCACCTTCGTCCTGAAGACTCCGCCGGCCGCCGAGCTGCTCAAGAAGGCCGCGGGGATTGAGAAGGGCTCACCTGAGCCCAACCGCCAGAAGGTGGGGAAGGTGACGCGATCGCAGATCCGGGAGATCGCCGAGAAGAAGATGAAGGACTTGAACGCCCGGGATATCGAGGCGGCCATGCGCATGATCGAGGGCAGCGCTCGCAGCATGGGCATTCAGGTCGTTGAGGACTGAAGCGGCCTCCGGCCGTGGGAGGGGGTGCCAAGCCCCCGTCAATACCACTAAGGAGTGTAGGATATGCCGAAGCGAGGGAAGAAGTATCGGGCGGTGGCGGAGCTGATCGATCGGGATCGGCTCTACTCGCCCGAGGAAGCGATCGACCTGGTGAAACGGGTCTCTTACACGAACTTCGATGGCACGGTGGAGCTGCACCTCCGCATGGGGGTCGATCCCCGGCATGCGGATCAGCAGGTGCGCGGCGTTGTGGTGTTGCCGCATGGGACGGGCAAGCAGACGCGCGTCCTGGTCTTCGCCGAGGGCGAGGCGGCCCGCATCGCTGAGGAGGCGGGCGCGGATTACGTGGGTAGCGATGAGCTGATCCAGAAGATCCAGAACGGCTGGCTGGATTTCGACCTGGCCGTCGCCGTGCCGCAGGTCATGGGCAAGGTCGGACGTTTGGGGCGGATCCTGGGGCCGCGTGGCCTGATGCCCAGCCCCAGGACGGACACCATCGTCCAGCCGGACGATCTGCCTCGGGTGATCCGAGAGGCGCGCCTGGGGCGTGTGGAATTCCGGGTGGACCGCACCGCGAACATCCACGTGCCCATCGGCAAGGTGAGCTTTGAGAAGGAGCAGCTGCTCGAGAACATGACGACGATGGTGGACGCCATCAACCGGGCCAGACCACCGGCCGCCAAGGGCTCGTATATCCGTAAGGCCTACCTGACGGCCACCATGGCCCCCAGCATCAAGCTGGATCCGGTGCAGGTGGCGGCCATGCGGGTGACATAGCGCCACACGGCGACGTCGCCGGGGTGAGGATACACGGACAATCGCATAGCTCGCTGAAGACAGCAGGTGCGCAAGGGCTTAATCCCGATCAGGGGCCTGCCGAGGCGAAGTGTCGGACATGCGCTTTCGTGTGAGGCGAAAGCGAGATGTTTTGGGCCTTCGTGTCGGCGGCACGAGGGCTTTTTCTTTGGCCATGAGAGCCCGTCCCCGTGGAGCTGGTAGCTGAGGGGCCTTCCTCAACGGCCAGCCCCACAGGGGGAAGTGTGGTGGGGACCTCCCCTCCACGGGAATAATCCCACTTTTCCGACCTGTACCTGCCTTTCTCGGCCCTTCCCGAAGGACTCGGGCCGAGGCCAGGCAGATCGAGGGCAAAAGAAGGGCTTTTTCCGGAGGGGCTCCCCACAGCAGAAGCAACGGCATTTTTCAGCCACACTCTTAGCGCCTGCATGTTCGCGGCGGGGGATGTTCATTCGGAGAGGTCCCCGGCAGGCGTCCCCGATAGCGGATCTGGCCGGGTCAGGCTGGGGGAAGAGGGCGCATCAAGCGGGATCTCCAAAGCATAAGGAGGTGAGGTCATTTGGCTATCACGAAAGAGAAGAAACGGGATCTGGTAGCGAATTATGTGGAGAAGATCGGCCGGGCCGAGATGCTGATCATCGCGGACTACCGTGGCTTGAGCGTGAAGGATATGCAAGAGCTTCGGGGCTCGCTGGCTCCCCATGACGCCGTCCTGCAGGTGGTGAAGAACACGCTGTTCCGGCGGGCCTTGCAGGAGCTGGGCAAGCCGGTCCCCGAGCAGCTTCTGGAGGGGCCGACGGCGGTGGGCTATTGCTTCGGCGATCTGGGGCCGGCCGCCAAGGCGATCAGCGACTTTGAGAAGTCCTCGGATTTCCTGCAGATCCGGGGCGGGCTCTTGGGCGAGCAGATTGTCGATGCGGAGGGCGTTCGGTCGCTGGCCAACCTGCCCCCGCGGGAGGTCCTGCTGTCTCAGGTGCTGGCGGGCATGCAGGGGCCGATCTCCGGCCTGGTCAACGTGCTGGCTGGTACGCTGCGCGGGCTGGTGAACGTGTTGGATGCCCGGCGGCGTCAATTGGAGGAGTCCGCCGCGTGATTCGCGGCAGGCTCACACGACGTTTCACAGCTTTTGTAAGAGAACGTTTTTAACTCAGTAGGGAGGATATACCCATGACGAAGGACGAAATCATCAGCGCGATCGAGCAGATGTCTGTGCTGGAGCTGGCGGAATTGGTGAAGGCGTTGGAGGAGCGCTTCGGCGTCAGCGCGGCCGCTCCCGTGGTCGCGGCCGGCGTCATGCCTGGCGGCGCGGCGGGACAGGCCGAGGAGGTTGAGGAGAAGACCGAGTTCGACGTCATCCTCAAGGAGATCGGCGCCAAGAAGATCAACGTGATCAAGGCCGTGCGCCAGCTTACGCCTCTGGGGCTCAAGGAGGCCAAGGAGCTGGTGGAGAGCGCTCCCACCAAGGTGCTGGAGGGTGTGCCCAAGGAGCAGGCCGAGGAGGCGAAGCAGATCCTGGAGGCCGAGGGCGCTACCGTGGAGATCCAGTAAGATCCACACGGATGCTGCGGATGACCAGGCGGGGCGATCCACGGAGTGTAGGGCGCCCCGCCTTTGTCGTTGTCGGATCGCAGGCCGGGCGTGGGAGCCCGGCCTGCTGGTGGTGGGGATGTACTGTCACACCCCCCAGTCGCGGGCGTATCGGAAGTCGCGGCCGATGGTGCGCCCGCTGAGCTTGGCGATCACGGGGATCGTCCGCTTGTATTGATTGCGTTGCACGATCCGCCACACCCGCTCCAGGAACGCCCGCTCGAACCCCAGCTCCATGGCTTCCTCGATGGTGTATCCCTGATCGAAGAGGAGGAAGAGGGCTCGATCCACCTGCTCGTAGGAGAAGCCCATCTCATCCTCGTCGGTTTGGTCGGGCCATAGATCGGCGGAGGGTGCCTTGGTGCGGATGGGTTCCGGTATGTCCAGGGCCGCCGCCAGCTGGCGCACCTGGGTCTTGTACAGGTCGCCGATGGGATTCACGGCGCACGCGGAGTCCCCATAGAGCGTGGTGTATCCCAACAGGATCTCCGTCTTGTTGCCCGTGCCGACCACCAGGCCGTGCCAGGCCTCCGACAGATCATACAGGATGATCATGCGCTCCCGGGCCATGACGTTCCCGCGCCGTCGTCGGTCCATGTCCGGGAATCGCTCGAAGAGCGGCTCCACCATGGGGGTGATCTCCACCGTCTCACTGGGGACGCCCAGCTGGTCGATGAGGAGTTGGGCGTCGGCCAGGCTGGCCGGGCTTGACGTCCGATAGGGCATGCGCACGGCCAACACATTCTCCGGGCCCAGCGCCAGGGCGGCGAGCGTGCAGGTCAGCGCCGAGTCGATGCCGCCCGAGACTCCGACGACGGCCTTCGTGTATCCCACCTTGGCCAGCTCCTCACGGATGAAGTCCGTCAGGATGCGCTGCACCAGATCGGTATCGATCTCCAGCGCCTTCTGGATATCCATTTTGGCTATCTTCATGATCATCCGACTTGCCTCGCAGTGTCAATCAAGCTTCGGTGATGGCCAGGCCATCGCGAAGATCAGATCATTCACGTTGGTGTTGGTGGGGCCGGTGATGATCAGATCGCCCAGTGCCGAGAAATAGTGATAGGAGTCGTTGTCCGCCAGTGCGGCCTCGGCGTCCAGCCCCAGCGCCTGGCCGGCGCTCAGCGTCTGCCCGGTGGCTACCGCGCCCGCCGCGTCGGTCGGGCCGTCGGTTCCATCCGTCCCCAAGCTGGCGATGGCCACGTCCGGCCAACCGTCCAGCGCCAGCGCGGCCGCCAGCGCCAGCTCCTGATTGCGCCCTCCTTTGCCCTGCCCGCGCACGGTGACCGTCGTCTCGCCGCCCAGGATCAGGCAGGTCGGCCGGGGCAGCGGCTCGTTCGTCTGGGCCTCCTCTTTGACGAGCCCGGCACACACCCGGGCCACCTCTCGCGCCTCTCCCTCCACGAATGTGGTCAGCACCAGCGTCGAGAACCCCAGCGTTCGGGCGCGATCGGCGGCCGCGTGGGCGGCGATCCGATTGTCGCCTACGATGACGTTCTGAACCCGTTGGAAGCAGGGATCGTCCGCCTTCGGAGTGTCCGGGATCTCGCCTGCCATCCCCCGGCGGAGATGGGCGATGATGCTGGCGGGGGCCTGCTCCACCACGCCATAGCGCTCCAATACGGCGTACGCGTCGTGGAAGGTGCTGGGATCGGGGACCGTGGGGCCGGAGGCGATCACGTCCAATGGGCTGCCGACCACGTCTGAGAGCATGAGCGTGATCACGGTGGCCGGGGCCGCCTGACGCGCCAGTTGCCCCCCCTTCAGCGTGGAGCAGTGCTTGCGCACCGCGTTGACCTCGTTGATGGTGGCGCCGGAGCAGAGCAGCAGCTCGGTCAGCGCCTGTTTGTCCTCCAGGGTGATCCCCTCCGCCGGGGCTGGCAACAGAGCGGATCCGCCGCCGGAGATCAGGCAGATGACCAGATCATCTGGGCCCAGATCTCGCAGCCAGCTCTGCAGGTGTTGCACTCCGGCCAGCCCGGCCTCGTCAGGAACCGGATGCCCGGCCTCGATCAGCTCGATCTGAGGAGGGACCGCGGCGCGGGAGGAGGCGGGCGGGGGATCGCCGCCGCGGCCGAATCGCACCTGCCAGGAGCCTGCCGCGGCCGTATGCCCGTATTTCACGATAACCGTCCCCCCCGTGATCCGATCGCCCAGGATCTCGGCCACGGCCGCGGCCATGGGGGCGCTGGCCTTCCCTCCTCCGATCACGATCACGCGCCGGAAGGCGTTCAGGTCGTAGGTATGCCCATCGACTTCCAGGATGTGATCGTGGCGACGCATGTGGCGTCGTATCGCCTCGGCCGGGTCCACCGCGGCCAGGGCGGCGGCCATGATCTCGATCAACTGCTGACGGCGATCTGCGCGAAGCGTCTCGGTGTTCATGGGCGACCTCCACGGATACCTCTGCTGCCTCTGATGAGGCCTCTGGTGTGTGCCTGGATCGGTCGGATCGTCATGGGGTGATCTCCGCGAGCACCTCTGTGACCGCCTGTTCGGGCGTGGTGCGGCCGGTGATGACCTCTCGTTCCGCCCACTGCAGCGCGCGGGAGATGGCGGTGAAGGCCTCGTAGTGCGGGCGGGGTTGGGCGGCCTCCAGTTGCCAGCGGACGAAGGAGACGTAAGGGTCCTCCTCGTCCCAGAGCGCCAGGGCGGCGCGACGGGTGGGCAGCCGATGACTGGCCAGCGTCCAGGTTCCCATGTGCTCCGGCTGCAGGAGCCAAGCGATCAGCCGGGCGGCCGCTTCCCGGCGTTCCGGCTCTCGGGCGGTGATGGCCAGCATCCACCCATGGCTGATGGTCACGGTTCGGCCGTCCCACGTCGGCGTGGTGGCGTATCTCACCCATCCGGCCTGGGGCCGGGTGCTCATGAACTGTGAGGCGCGTACTTGGGCCATCTGGACCTCGCCGTCCAGCAGAGCTGCCCAGCACGCGCTCGTGTCTGGCAGTGCCAGCACGAGCTCCGGGATGCGATCGCTTTGTCGAGCGGTCGCCAGGAATTCCAGCACGCGGCGCAGCGCGAGGGCATCTACCGGGGGATCTGCGGCCGGGTCGAAGCGGCCTCCCGCCCCCAGGTATTGGATCAGGAAGTGATCGTTCACCCGCCCTTCCTCCATCGCCCCGGGGATCGCATAGGTGACCTGGCTGGAGAGGAGCTCCTCCCACGTCTTGGGCGGTGTGGCGATCACGCGGCTGTCGTAGGCCATGTGCTCGACGTCGGCGTCCCACTGGAGGCCGAAGAGCTCATCGCCGATCTGTCCCGCCTGCTGTGCGAAGGGAAACAGATCGTTTCGGATCTCGTCGGACACGAGGGAATCCAGGGGGTGCAGCAGCCCCGCCCGGGCGGCGATGGCCAGCTCATCGCTGTGGATGGTGACCAGGTCGGGCAGCACGGAGGGCGCGGCCGCGGAGGCCGTGCGCAGGAAGTCCAAGATGCCGCCCTTGCCGAAGGGCTTCTTCAGGACCACGTGCACGTTCGGCTCCCCCGTCTGCTGGGAGAAGGCCTGGAGTTGCTCCTGGAGCACCTGAGCGGCGGGCGAGTCCGAGAAAGGCCCCGGCGCGTGGTCCTCCGGGGTCCACCAGACCAGCGATCGGACGGGGCGGCGGGACGACGACGGTGTGGGCGTGGTCGCGGGCGGCGTCGACTGCCGGATGACCTCGCCCGGGGTGGGGGTGGACGGAGGGAGGGTGGTGGGACGTGATGAGGGCCGATCGGATCGGCCGAAGGGCACGTCGCAACCCACCAACGTCGAGACGACGAGTGCCAGGCACGCGAGGATCGAGATTAGAAGTCGATCACGCCGATGGTGGCTCACGGTTTTCCTGCCCTCCCAAGAGCGTGTCTGAGGAATCCCGTTGCTCCTGCCATGGGAAGCCCCTCCGGAAAAGCCTTCCTCTCCGCCTCCGCTCTGCCCGGCCTCGGCCCAGGCCTCTACGGGTCGGACGCACTCGAAGAGACGCGGCCCCAGTCCGCTCGCTCATGTTGGCACATATGACGAGGTGGACGATCCGTTTCCACATGGCGGAGACGTGGTCCCGCTTTGGAGCAATCCGATAAAGGCAAGCCCTGGATTGGCGCGATCAATCCAGGGCTTGTGTGGGTCCGTGATCTCCTGGGTTAGCGGGCTCGGATGGTCACCCTGCGATGTTCGCCTTCCCCGATGCTTTGCGTGATGACGTCTGGGTGGTCTCGTAGCGCCAGGTGGATGATGCGACGTTCGCGAGCGGGCATGGGCTCCAGGCGGACCGGCTTCCCCGTGCGGACGACTCGCTCGGCCATGCGCAGGGCCAGTTGACGTAGCTGCCGCTCTCGGCGCGTCTTGTATTCCTCCACATCCACTACGATATTCACCCAGCGGCGCCGGCGATGGTTCACCATCAGCCGGACGATGTACTGCAGGGCCGCCAGGGTGTCCCCGCGTCTTCCGATGAGGATGCCCAGGTCATCCCCCTCGATGTTCAGGATCAGGGGGGCCTCCTGTTGTTCTTCTTGCTTCTCCCCCTGATAGCCGCGTACCTTTGCCCGGATACCCATGCGGTCCAGTAAGCCCTGGAGCAACTCGCCGGCCTCGGCCAGGATCTCCTCCGCCTCGGCCGGGGTCGCGATGGGCTCCTCCTCTGGCGCCGCGATCTCCTCGGGGGGCGATTCCTCCACAGGCTCCGGAGCCTGCTCCTGCGGCTCTGGGGCCTGTTCCTGCTGAATGGGGATCAGCCGCACTCGGGCATCCTGGGCTCCGATCCCCAGAAGCCCGCGACTGCCCGGATGGATCACCTCGACCTCTACCTGGTCGCGTCGCAAACCTAGAGCGGCCAGGCCAGCCTCGATCGCAGCTTCCACATTCTTCCCGGTGAAGATTTGATCGGATGCTTCTGTCATAGGCTATTTCCTTTTGCGACGACTGCGTCGAGAGCGCTTGGTGCTACGAGATTTCGCCGGTGCGCTTTCTGGCTGGACGTCCGCGGGGGATGCCCCCTCCGCTTTCTCCCGATCCTGATCCTCCTGCGTGGAGGGCGCCTTCCAGCCCCCCCATCCGGTGACGAAGTACTGCTGGACGATCTGGAGGATGTTGGAAGTGACCCAATACAGGCTCAGCCCGGAGGGCAGCGTCAGGGTGAAGTAGGTGAACATGATGGGCATGAGCAACATCATCTGGTTGGTGAACGATTGTTGCGGGTCGCTGGGCGTGGTCGTCTGCGACATCTTCTGCATGACGATCTGGGAGATCAGGAAGAGGACGGGTAGCACCATGAAGCCCAGCAAGTCCCCGTATCGTCCCTCGCTGATGAAGCGCATGATCCAGCTGATGCCCTGATCCGGCGTGGGGAACGACAGGTCGGGGATCACGAAGAACCGCTGATTGGTGAGCAGCCCCAGGCCGGCCAGCCGGTACAGCGCGGCGTACAGGCCGAACAGAATGGGCATCTGGACCAGCAGGGGGAGGCAGCCTCCCAGAGGGTTGATACCCGCCTCTTTATACAGCTCCATTTGGGCTTGCGCCAGACGTTCACGATCCTTACCATATTTCTTCTGGAGCTCCTGCAGTTTAGGTTGGAGCTCCTGGGTGGCCTTCATGGAGCGCAGCTGCGTGAGCGTCAGCGGCAGCGTGAGGATCTTGATGATGATCGTGAACAGGATGATGGCGAAGCCGTAGCTGTATGGGATGCCCAGACCGCTGATGATGTCGTTGAGGAAGATGAGCGCATTGGTCAAGGGAAAGACGATGAGCGTCTGCCACAATCCCTTTGGGGGCTCGTTGGGGTCGATGGGGCCCCTTTGGACACCGCATCCTGCGAGCAGCAACGCGATGCCGATGAGCAACAGGATAAGGAGCAGGCGTGTATATCGCGATCTGGATGTTGGGTTGGAGTTCTTCATCTAACGGCTAATCTCCCTCTGTTCGGCCGCCTGGTGATGTGACTGGCCCTGGACTGGGAAGGAAATCGGGACGGGATCGTACCCGCCGGGATGGAGCGGATGACAGCGCGACAGCCGCTTCAGTCCCAGCCAGCCGCCTCGTAACACACCATAGCGCTCGATCGCCTCATACGTGTATTGCGAGCAGGTGGGCGTGAACCGACAACTCGGTGGGAGGGCCGGGGAGATCACGCGTTGATAGAAGCGAATCAAGCTTAGGATGGCTCTCTTCATTCCTGACCGCCTGCCGCGTTTGTGGCTTCCTCGGTGGGCGGCGATGAGTGATGATCCGTTGTCAGAAGCTGCGCCCGCCGTAGCAGGCGGGCGCAGGCTGCTGCCACATCTGAATAGTCCGCTTGGGCAATGGGAGGGCGGGCGATGAAGACGACATCCCACCCCGGCCGAATCTGTGATTGCATCAGGCGAACTGCCTCGCGTAGCCGCCGTTTCACGCGATTTCGCCGAACGGCTGAGCCGACCCGTCGGCTGACGGCGAACCCGAACCGGCTGTACGGTAGATCATTGGGCAGGGCGCGGAGCACAACCAGCGGGTGTGACCACGACCGTCCCTCTCGCCGTACCTGCCAGAACCGCTCCCGATCGTTGAGCCGATAGCGTCGCTTCACCAGCCGTTACACGTAGCGAGCGCCGCGCTCAGGCGTAGTTGCGCTTGCGCGGCGATAGGCGTACGGTGAGGCGCTTGCGTCCCTTCAACCGGCGGGCTTTCAGCACCCTGCGGCCGTCCTTGGTCGACATTCGCTTGCGGAAGCCGTGGACGCGCAGCCGGCGGCGTACCTTGGGCTGCCATGTACGTTTAGGCATGCGTCTCTCTCCTGATCAAAGGCCCGGACCCACGTCCGACCTGGATACTGGCAAACAAACGCGGGGTAGCACATCGCCACCACCGCTTGACGGTTGATTATACCGCTGGGCATGGGAGCCGTCAAATTTCCGCCGCGTAAGGGGATGGCGGGGGGTGGGGGGCAGGCCGTGGGGGAACGCTCGATCGCCCTGTGCGCTCCAAGCGCGTGTCTGGGCGATGCCATTGCTTCGGAGGGGCCTCCCCTCCACGGAAACCCTGCTTTTCCGGCCTGCACCTGCCTTTCTCGGCCCTTTCCGCAGGGATCTGAGCCGGGGCCGGGCAGGTCGAAGGCGGGAGAAAGGCTTTTTCCGGAGGGGCTCCCCACAGCGGAAGCAACGGCGTTTCTCAGACACTAAGATAAAGAGAAGGCAAGAATGCGGTATGGGAAGCTTATGAGTGTAAGAGAGGCCTCGATACACTCCTTTTGATACACCCCTTGGTGCCTCAGTGGCTTCGTGGTGTGTTTTTCAGACACGCGCAAGGGGCGGTCGCGCGAAAAGCGAGGATCAAACGGGGATGTTGTGGCGGCACAGCGGATCTGCGCCGCCACAACACCCCGTGGCGTCCTTCCCATCGAGGTTATGCGGATGATGTCGCCGACTTGTCGGGGCTTATGAGGAGCCCTTCTCCACTTTCCCCATCTGGTGGGCCAGGACGATGGCCCAGGCGATCTCTTTCATGGATTTGCGGTTGTCCATCGCTGTCTTCTGAAGCTTGCGAAATGCCTCAGCCTCCGTCAGCCCCTGTTGCTCCATCAGGATGCCCTTTGCCCGGTCGATCAACTTGCGAGTCTCCAACGCCTGACGCAGCCTGTCCGCTCGCATCTGGACCTTGATGAACTCCCGATAGCGTGTCAGCGCCACTTCAATGGCGGGCACCAGATGTGCCTCCTGAACCGGCTTGATCAGGTATCCCACGACGCCGGCTTTGCACGCCCTCCGAACCAGGTTTCGCTGGCTGTATGCGCTGAGCAACACCACCGGAGCGATGCGCTCCTCCGTCAGTATTCTGGCCGCCTCGATCCCGTCCATACCTGGCATCTTGATGTCCATGAGCATGATATCCGGTTTTACCTCTCTCGCCAGGTTCACCGCGCTGTAGCCGTCTCCAACCTCGCCCACGACCAGATAGCCGAGGCCCGTCAGCATCTCACGAAGGTCCATCCGGATCAACGACTCGTCGTCGGCGATCACGACACGAGTCTTTCCCATCGTTGATTCCCTCCTGCGATGAGTTTCGTAACATCATGCGTCTATGCACTTCTTGCTTGGCTTCACGTGCCATCGTACCAAAGGCCCCCGTTCCGGACCGCGTCGTCGGTTGATAGCTCGCGTGGGTGTGCGAGCTGCGTGGGGGCATACGCGGGTTCTGCCACTGGCAGGGTGATGTGAAAGGTGCTCCCCTGGTTCTTCCCTTCGCTCGTCGCCCAGATCCGTCCCCCGTGCCTTTCCACGATGCGCTTACACAGCGCCAGCCCGATCCCCATGCCGCTGAACGTCCGCGTGGAGCTCCCGTCTACCTGGAAGAACGGCTGGAAGATCCGCTCCAGCTTGTCTGCAGGGATCCCGACTCCTTCGTCGGATACGGTGATCACGATGTTCTTGCGATCTCTCCGTGCACATATGCGTACTTGCCCGCCGTTGGGGCTGAACTTGGCCGCGTTATCCAGCAGGTTGTCGATCACCTGATTGAGAAGGCGGATATCGCCCTGGATCGCAGGTAGATTGGGGGCGATCTTCAAGCTCAGGTGGATGTTGATGGCCCGCCCGCGTTTCCTCCAGTTCGCCACCGCCTTTTCCAGCCAGGTTGTTGGGGATAGACGTGTCTTCCGGCAGATCCTGGAGTTTATGGTTTGCAGCACCAGCAGCCGTTCGATCATGAAGTGGAGCCGTTCGCTGTTCCTGAAGGCGATCTCTACGGCGTTCTTCTGCTCTGGTGATAGAGGCCCCAGCATCTCCTCTTTGAGCATCTCGGCGTATCCCCGAATCAGCGTGAGGGGGGTGCGTAGCTCATGGGAGACGTTTTGGATCATCTCCTCCTGGGCTCGCAGCGCCTCCTTGAGCTGTTCGTGGATCTGCTTCAGGGTGGCATACAGCTGGCTGTTGGCGATCGCCTGGGCGGCCTGGCTGGCCAGGCCCTCCAGCAGTGCCAGCTCATCCGCGGTGAACTGGCGCACTTTGCCGACGGTGGTGAGATTCAGGGCGCCGACCGGCTGTCGATCGCGCTTCATGATGATGCTCACGAGAGTGCGGAGGTTCAACTGGGCGATCAGATCCGCGTGTGGCAGGTCCGGGATGGCTTGCACGTCGGGGATGATGATCACCGACCCGGCCTCATGGGCGAGCGCTTCATAGAGCTGGTTCTGTATGGGCTGGCACATCGTCTCCCATCCGGCGGGGAGCCCATGGCCGCCCGCGCAATGCCAGACCTGGCGCTGTGGGTCGTAAAGGTAGAGGGTGACGATGGGCACCCTCGTCACGCGGGAGGCCTCCTCACAGACGGAGCGAAGTACCTCCTGCAGGTCCAGCTGAGCGTTCAGTCGCTCGGCGGTGCGCACCAGCGTCCGAGTGATGGCAACCTGGCGCTGGATCCGCTTGGAGGCCTGCTTGCGATGGGAGATATCGTGCAGCTGGATCAGGTAGGATGATTCCCCTTCCCATTCTATAGCCGTTGCGATCGCCTCTATAGTGGTTGTCGTCCCATCCCTTCGCGTGAGCTCAATCTCAGTCCCATGGCCGTTCTGTATGGGGATATCGAGCCGCTGCCCCACGAGCTCCTCCACGGGACAGCCCCACATGCGGGCGGCCGCCGGATTGGCGAACCGGATGGTGTTCCCTTCCCCCACCATGAGAATGCCTTCAGCGACGTCCTGAATGATCGCCTCGATGGTGCCTAACCGTTTCCGGGTCGTGGCCAGCGAGGATTGCAGCTGGCGTCGTTCCACCGCGTAGCGGATCACGCGCATCAGCAGGGGAGCGATCAGATGGCTTTTGTCCAGATGATCTTGCGCTCCCAGTCGGATCGCCTGTATGGCCAGCGGCCTGTCTCTGGGCTCGGCCAGGACCACGACCGGCACCTCTGGGGCGTGGGCCTGAATCGTGTGAAGGGCCTCGAGCCCCTGGCTGTCTGGTAGATGGAGATCCAACAATACGACGTCGACTTGCCTGGTTTTCAGGTGCCCTAACCCGGTGGTGAGCCGATCGGCTTGCTCTAGCACGAAGGGAGCGTTGATTTCCCAGGCCTGGGTTAACGCCCCCTGAATCCGCCGACGGTCTTCGGGATCATCCCCGATGTGTAGGATTGTGATCGCCCGCTGGCCACTCTTTTCGTCCGCTTGCCCGCTCATTCCGTTCTCTCCGAAACCTTCTCACGGAGCATCATGTGTGGTTTCCCGCATGGGAGGGGGGAGTGTTCCTGTAGGCCCCCGGTCTGCGCCTTCCCCGTGGCTCGATGCAGAGTCGCTTGTGGAAGGCCGATGGACTCATCAGCCTGTGTTGTAAAAATCCAGATGAGCTCTCTTACTCCTCACTTGTATCAGCAAGTCTCATGACGCGTTGGATCTCCGGGATCAGGGCTTTGGCCATGGAGGACTTGACCACGTATCCGTGGGCGCCGCGACTTTGTGCTTCCTCTCGATAGACCCGCTCGTCAAAGATGGTCAGCATGATGACTTTGATGGCCGGCGATTCCTGCCTGATTCGGCGCAGGGCTTCTAATCCGCTGGTTCCTGGCATCTGAATATCCATCAGCACGATATCCGGCTGGAGGGCTCGGGCCTTCAGGATGGCCTCCTCGCC
The DNA here is from genome assembly GCA_013152435.1 of Chloroflexota bacterium. NCBI lineage: Bacteria > Bacillati > Chloroflexota > Chloroflexota bacterium. The sequence continues at coordinate 14,910 of JAADGJ010000146.1, forward strand.
ATCCGATGCCTCGCCGATGACCTCGATTCCGGGAGTGGAAGCCAGGAAACGCTTTACGCTCTGGCGGAAGCCGATGTGGTCATCCGCGATCAATGCTCGTGTCATTCGCTCTATCGCTCCTGTTCGACTGCTGTCGGGCTGCCGTTGGGGGACGGCTATCCCGTTCGCCGAGACTTCCGGGCTGTGGCGAAGGGGTTGGGCCCTGGGTTTTGTCAGATACGATGAATGACGGACGACCACGGATCACCACCACTTTTCGTTCCCGACATGGATGCCCCCTTGGGGCGATGTATGGATTGCTCGGCACGACGAACCATCTATCTCTAGCATATCCGCTGCGACGCTCTTGCGCCATTGGCGAAACGCCGATTTCGCAAAGCAAAAGGCCCTATTTCGCTTAGGGCCTTTTGCTAGGATAGCGCCGTACTGGGTTGTAGTTGTGTAGGAAGGGAGCTTTCGTTCCGGAAGCCGGGAGGATGGGGGGCTCTCCATTAAAACAGAGATCCCTTTCCTGCCCTTATCTGCCTCTCCAGGCTCCGATGGAAACTTGGGCCGGGCTCAGGCAGGCAAGGGACGGAAAGGGGAGTGTTCTGTCTCTGCGGGCGCTATGGGGATCATAGATGATTATGCGTCGGAACGGATCACCCCCTTCCGGATAGCATATCGGACCAGCTCGGCCGTGTTGTGGACGTCTAGCTTGCTCATCAGGTTGGTCCGGTGAGCCCGGACCGTCTTCTCGCTGATGTGGAGCAGCTGGGCGATCTCCCGTGTGGAGTATCCTTCGGCGATCAGTTGCAGGACCTCTCGCTCTCGATCGGTCAGCTTGCTGTAGCTGTTGGTCTCCGTCGCGGCCGTAGCCCCGCGCAGGTAGGCCTCGATGACCGTCCGGGATATGGCGGGACTGAGGAAGAAGTCGCCGTGGTGGACGGCCCGGATCGCGGAAACGAGATCGGATACGGCGGTATCCTTCAGCAGGTATCCAGAAGCCCCGGCCTGCAGGGCCTGGAGCACGTGTTCCTCGTTGGCGTGCACGCTCAGGATCAGGACTTTGACCTTGGGGAATTGCTGTTGGATGCGGCGGGTCGCCTCCAGGCCGTTCAGAAGGGGCATGGAGATATCCATCAGCACAACGTCTGGGTAGAGCTGCTCTACCTTCTGTAAAGCTTCCTGCCCGTTGATGGCCTCCCCTACAACCTCGATATCCGGCTCGCTTCGCAACAACGATTCCAAGCCTTGACGTACGATGGTATGGTCCTCAGCCAGCAGCACCCGTACTTTGTTCATCTTCGACGCTCCACGGGATTTCGATGAACAGTCGGGTCCCCCGCCCCGGCCGCGATTGTATATCCACATGTCCTCCTAAAAAGGTGACTCTCTCTTGTATTCCCAACAGGCCCAGCCCGTGTGGCAGGCCCTTGTACCGCATGATCTCCTCTGTGTCAAATCCTTGGCCGTCGTCCTCGATGAGCAATGTAACGGTGGAGGCTTTTCTCTCCAGACGGATGTGCACGTGACTTGCCTGGGCATGCCTGGCGACGTTGGTCAGGGCCTCCTGCGCCACGCGGTAGAGAACGGTCTCCACCTCCGCGCTGGGCCTCTCGTCGAAATCGATCACCTCGAGGTCGATCTTCGCGTCGAGCCGGCTGGCGTATCGGTTCAGGTACCAGCGCAGCGCGGGGACCAGGCCCAGATCGTCCAGGATGGCGGGGCGGAGGTCCAGGGAGAGCTCGCGCGCCTGCTCCAGCGCCTGTTGGCTCAGCTCCTCAAGCTCCGTCAGCATTTGCCTGACGGTTGGGGGCGTCTCCGAGGGCAGAAGCTGCTCCAGGGCGGCCAGGTTGATGCGGATCATGGTCATGATCTGCCCGATCTCATCGTGCAGCTCCTGGGAGATGCGCTTGCGTTCCGCCTCCTGGGCGTAGATCAATTGTCTGGATAGCATCTCCAGGGACGAGCGTTGTCCCCGGATCACCTCCATCTGTTGGGCGTTCTGAATGGCGGTGGCCAGGCTGTCGGCTACCTCGCGAGCGATGTCGGTCTGTTGTGAATCCAGGGCCACCGGCGTTTCCATTCCCAGGAAGAGCGCTCCGATCAATTCCTCCTGAGCGATGAGGGGAACGATCACGAGGGCTCGCAGCGCCTCGGCCCATCGGGACTGCAGCGCCGGTATCAGCTGGTGCGGCACCGCGAGGTCTTTTAGCACGTAGATCTCCCCTCGCCGGAGCGTTTCCAAACACTCTTGGAGCTCGGAGAACGCGCCCAGGGGGACGTTATGGGTGTCCAGGGCGACGGGCTCCCCGCCGTGTCCTACGGCCAGCGTGTTCACGGTGTGGGCCTCGCCGCTGGGGACCACGACGCCGATCACCGTGCAGGGCAACAGCCTCGGCACGTGTTGCGTGACGATTTGGGCGATCTCCTGTAGGGATCGCGCCGTCAGGATCGCCTGATCGATCTCGTGCAGGACCTGCAACCGTTCAACGTATTGTTGCAGTGCTCGCTCCGCCCGCTTGCGCTCGGTGATATCGCGAGAGATGACGATGGCGTGGGTGACCTCCCTCCCGTCGCTGCGGAAGGGGTAGTAGGCCACATCGAAGCAGCGCAGCCCCAGGGTAGGGAACTCGAACCAGCCCTGATGGCGCACCTCTTTTCCGGTGAAGCACTCGTCCAGGAGCAGCTTGATCGCCGTGTTGAAGCGTTCCTCCCCCCAAACCTCGGCGATGGTGCGGCCGACGATCTCATCCTGCTCCTTGCCGTGCGCGCGACAGTACGCGTGGTTGGCCGCCTCGTAGACGTAGTCTCGGTTGACCAGGGTCATGAACTCGCCGGAGGTGTTGACGATGGCCTCGTAGCGGCGCCACATCTCCTCCAGCTTCTGACGCCCGGCGATCTCGGCCTCCAGCTCCCGGTTGATCTTGGAGAGCTCCTGGGTGCGTTCGGCCACGCGACGCTCCAGCTCGGCTGCCCAGGCCTGGGCCTCCTGGTGGAGTCGGGTGTTCTCCAGGGCGATGGCGATCTGGTTGGCGAAGGTGGCCACGACCGGTACGTCGGCCTCCGTCAGGTCCGCGCCACCCATCGCCAACAGGCCAACCGGCTTGCCGTCGAGCATCAAGGGTGCGCAGATGCTCTGTTTGATCTCCAGCAGGCTCACCAGCCGAGAGGCAAGGGGGCGCAGGTGCCGGGGAAGGGCCTCGGCAACGAGTTCGATGCTGGCCTCCCGATCCCTGAAGACCGCTTCCGGCTTGGCGAGGATCTCCTGGTAGGGGCTCCCGGGAAGCAAGGGGAGGCGGAAGTCCTCAGCCGCGAGGCCGGTGAGCTTTTCCAACGCCCCCGCGAGGGAAGGATTGAGACTTCCCTTTGGAATAATCAGATGTTCTTGATCCTCGGCAACGATCAAGATGATGACGTGGTAGCTCAATTTGGCCGCCTCATCGGTCACAACCTGGAAGATCTCCTCTTGCGTGTGTGCCCGGAGGACGGCTTGGGAGACCTGGCTGAGGGCCAACAGCAGGCGACGGCTGTGAGCCGTCTCCTCCAGAGCGCGCCGGAGCGCTTTCTCGGCTTGTGCCCGATCGGCCAGTGCCTGCTGGAGTTGTTCATTGGCTTGGATCAGTTCATCCGTGCGTTCAGCGATGTGACGTTCCTGTTCCTGGGCGTGACGCCGCGTCTTTTCATGCAACCAGGCCCTCTCCAGGGCGATCGCCGTCAGGTCGGCGAAGGACTGGAGCACCTGTATGCGCTCGTTGGGGAAGTCCCCTGGTTGGGCGCTGTACACGTTCAGGGTGCCCAGCACCCTGTCGCCGGTACGCAGGGGAAAGGCGGCGGACGAACGGAAGCCGCGCTTCAAAGCCTCCTCGCGCCAGGGCTCGAAGGCCGGGTCAGTCGCTATATCGTTTGCAACGGCCGCTTGTCTGGTTCGGATAGCTGTGCCGGTGGGTCCTCGCCCTGTAGGACCGCGATCTTGGGTGATCCGGAGAGCATCCAGGTAGTTTACCTCGGCGCCATAGGCTTTGGCAGGATGGACATCAATGCTGTTCGCATCGATCAGTCCTACCCATGCCATCTTCAGCCCAAAGCGTTCCACTGCCATCCGGCAGCTCGTTTCCAGAATCTCCTCCGCACTATGTTGGCCGAGATAGGTTTGTGAGACTTGACAAAGCGTGATCAAATCTTGCACTTGTTGGTGTGAGATCCCCTTTGCTCTCTCTCGTTTGTCCATTTGTAGCTATCACCCTCATCCTCACGTTACATCTTGAGGGTGTGTTCTCTGTCTCCTGTTGTTTTGATCGCCAGCCAAGGCGTATGTCGTTTTGCATGCGGCTGTTGCGTGCTGTGATGCTATGATGAGTTCTCGGCTCTGAAGGTTACAACGTGTCAGCGATAGGGGACGAGACTGTCCGCATGCCGTTTATGCTTAAGGGTATCTCCTACGCTGCATGAGAATGATCCCTGGTCCTTTTTCGCGGTTGTGGCTTGCCACATAAAGGCAATTGGGCGATGAAGGGCTACGTCGTATCCGCTAGAACCCTACGGGGGTTTCAGATCCGGAAGCGGAGGATACCGCTTGGCGACTTGGAACGGGGAGAGAATCAGTATGAATCCGCGCGGAACCTCATGGTCCCTGCTCATTGGCGCCTTCCGTGATCGGGGCTCCCCGATCCTGGCCTTTGATACACGCCAGCGATGAAGGGCATCAGGGGCATAGGATTGCCCCGAAACGGAAGTGGCAAGTCGTCGTACCTTCCTTCTCATCCCGCAACAATTGCGTGCTATTCCTTTCTCCTTCACCCCATTTTCGATGACATTCTCTAGCCCCATTTTACTCGCTCTGACGTGGTTGTCAACGCGTCGTACGTTCATAAGTTCTCTTCTTATCTGAGAATATATGCAAGCGTAAGGTTGCACAGGATACGCCCCGGCTCGTGGCGCGTTTCTTCCTCACGCGCGGGGGAAGGGCCAAACCCCTCCGGGTTACCCCATGGCGCCATTGAAGTATCGTGGAGCAGGTACGCCGTTGTTATGTAGATGTAGGCACGGGAAAATGATCGGTGTTCCGGTCGAGGACTTCGGGTCGATGGAAAGTCGACCCATCCGCAGCGCTGCCGATCCTCACCTTTGAGCTATGGCTTTGTGTGGAGAGGGACCATCCCTGGTCCAGTGCTGCGTTGTCGGCGGTTATATTGTAGATGTAGAGGGGGCCGGGAAAATTTACGATTTCGTTACACTTTTTTTCATGCCTGATAATGTAGCCCCTCTATCATAACAGCAAACGGCCCAACTTGCAAAGGAGTTGCGTCATCCTTTCGAGGAAGGACTATACGTGGAGACAGGAGCGGGATCATGAACCGTCGTGTCGTTTCCCTTCTTAGCCTGATTTGTTTTGTTCCGATCTTCGTGTTCTCGCTGGCGCCGGTGGGAAGCCACGCTGCCGCCGGCGCCAGCCCCGCCAGGTCCATCGTCGTGGATGTGGACCTGCCCTCGGATAGCACCGGCGTCCCTGAGGGCACCTTAGCCGTGCGCATCTTCGCCCCCGCGTCGGATGACCGGGCCCGTTATGCCGAGGGAGCCCCCGTGGTCATCTTCGTCCCTGGGGGCTCGGACGCGGGCTCCCTGCGCCCCCCGCTGTCGAAGGCCGACGATATGATCCGCATCGTCTTCCTCTTCCCGGGCGGCACCGACCCCGTCGCCGGGCGGAGCAGCGATGGGACCTACGACTATCGTGGCCCGGACAGCATCGCCGCCCTGCGGGACGTCATCCGATACGCTGCCGGTGATCTGACCGACTCTCGAGGCCGCACGATCGATGATGTGGTGCCGATGCCCGTGTTGCATGACAACATCGGCCTGGTGGGGAGCTCCAACGGCGGCAACATCGTCGTCGCCGTGGCCGCGAAGCATGGGGGCGATCTGGCGGGGCACCTGCGCTACATCGTTCAGTGGGAGTCTCCCGTCTCCAGCCAGATCGCCACGGTGGATCTGGGTGGGGTGAGGCTGGACTGTCCGGGCGGGCGTCGGGCGGCCTTGTTCACCGTTAACCCTCGCTATGGGGGATATGGCCCCCTGATGTTAAGCGTGGACTACCGCCAGATCGCTTACGACCCTCGATCGCCTCGTCATCCCGTCTTCCTGGACGGCAATGGCGATGGGCGCTACACCACCGTGGTGGACCCCAGCAACGGCTGTCGCACGCCGGATCTGGACCTGAACGGCACGCTCGAGATGGATGAGGACTTCCCGCTCGCCGGCTACACGGACGGCGTGAAGTGGTACTACTCCCGTCCGGTCACCCAGGCGCTGGTCGATTATGGGGTCTTCCGGGGAGGGTGGCCGACGAACATCGCCACGCTGGCGGAGGTCAGCGCCTTCTGGGATCTGCGAGAGGCGGTGCGCCTTTACTCGGCTGCTCTGACCCATATCCCCGACCTGGAGGGGATGGTGCTGGCCAGCGTGGTCGATCATGTCCAGGCCGCTCCAGATCATCCCCATATCCGGCAGGCCTTTGAGGGATGGGATCGGGCTGGGGCCTGGGTCAAGATCAACCCGGCGCGCCGTTACGTGGTGGCCGTCGATTCCAGCCTCAGCGGCCGCACGGACCTGCCGGATAACGCGGCGAACGTCGCCCCGGCGGATTGGAGCGATACCACCCTGTATGCTTATCCTGATGGGCTGGAGGACGCCTACTTCGCCGCCGCGGTGCATGAGATGGCGGATCGTGCCCGTAGCGCGGGGGCGACGCCCACGCCCACCGCCACGGCGACGCCGACGCCCACGCCGACCCCATCGCCGCCTCCTGCCGCGCCGGTTCGCCGGAGCACGGTTTCTCTGAACGCCCTGCATGGCTGGACGGCCGAAATGGGCAATCACTTGAAGATCTTCGATGTGGCTGTGGATGAGGCCCGCAATCGGATCTATGTGCAGGGCATTCTCACCTCAGGTATCGCCGTGATCGATGGGGAGGCTGATACCCTGGTCGCCAGCCTGGATAGCGGCATGGACGAGACGAGCTCGCACCGGACGTATCTGGCCGTGCATCCCACTCGTGGCATCCTTTACGTCGCCGACTGGCATCAGCGGACCCTGCGGGCGGTGGACCCGCAGTCCGGTGCCATCACCGGCCCGGTCACGCTGCCGGGTGATCCCTTTCAGATGGTGGTGGATGCTGGGGCGGAGCGTCTCTACGTGAGCATGCGGGCGTCGGGCGAGGTGGCCGTGTACGACGCTGAGACGCTGGCTCTGGTGCGCGTGATCGACCTGGGCGCGAACCGGATCGGCGGCATGGTGCTTGATCGTGAGGGGCGTCGCCTCTATGTGGTGGATTCCGACGACCCGGGGGCGGCCCAACGGTCCCGGCTGTACGTCATCGACACGCGCGCCCTGGCCGCGCTGCAACCGATCTCCTTTCGGAATCCGTTCGGCCGGCCCGCCGACTTCGTGGATCGGGATCCGGCGACCGGCCGTTTCTTCGTGACCACGGGGGCGCGACTGTTCATCCTCTCCGCTCGTGGCGCCGTAGAGCGTGCGGTCGTCCTGCCTGAGGGGGCTCGGGAGCCGATCTACTGGGCGGATACGGGGAAGGTCTACGTGCTCTCTCGAGAGGGGATCTCCCCTATTCGTAGCGCCTTGTCCGTAGTGGATGCGAACACCGGCCGCCTGGAGGCAAAGGTGGATCTGGGGACGGGGGGAGCTCAGCATCTGGCGCTGAATCGTCTCACTGGGAAGCTTTACACCCCCGGCATGGAGTACAGCGAGGTGGTCGTGGTGGACGCCCGTACCTATCAGGTTCTAGGCAAGGTGGATGTGGGGAACAGCGTGGAGGACGTCGCCGTGGCTCCCTCGGATGGGACCATCTATCTGGCAAATCGCCTGGGCGGAAGCACGGTGATCGCCTACCGGCCGGACACGGGCGCCTGGAGCGAGTTCGAGGCCGGCGGCTGGCCCACCGCCGTGGATGTGGATCCGGGGCTGAATCGTCTGTACGTGCTCAGCCACTATGACGGCATGGTCTTCGCCTACGATCTCTCCTCGGACCCGCCGAATCCCACCCTGTTGGGCTCCGTGTGGCTGGGGCTGGCTGACACCCGGGATACCATCAGCAACCAGATCGTGGATGCGACCCACCACCGGGTGATCACCACACACCCGGAGCACGACCGCATCGTCATCGTGGACGGGGAGCGTCTGGAGGTGGTGGCCACGATCCGGGATGTGCCCAGCTTTGATGCGAAGGCGGACCTCCATGGTCGGGGGCATCTGCAGCCGGCCGTGGATGAGGGCCTGAACAAGCTGTACGTGCTGTCCGCTCGCGCTCGAAAGGTGGATGTCTTCGACGGGGATCGCGGCTATGCGTACCTGCGCACCATCGATCTGTCCGGCTATTCGTGGAGCTGGGATCGTGATTTCAACGATTTCCTCCTATGGGTCGATAGCGGCCGCCATCGCCTTTATGTGGGGCCGCTGATCATCGACACGCTTACGGACACGTATATCGGCCAGCTCCCCGCCGATGGCGGCCAGGTGGTTGTCGGCCTGGACGCGGCGTCTGATCTCCTGTACACCATCGGCGTGGCATCCGCCTCCTCCGAGCGGCCATCGGCCGGCGCGAGTTGGTCGTCGGTGGATGCCCGGCGGCCCACATGCCAGCCGCGATGCGCGACTTCCGATGAGCAGCCCCGGGTGTTTCGCTTGTACATCCTCGACCGGGACACCTATGCCGTAAAGGATCGGATCGATCTGCGTGCGTTGACGTATGTGCCGCCTTATGTGGCCCTGGACGCGGCGCGCGCCCGTTTCTACGCTGGGTACATGCAAACCGCTGAGGTCGATATCTACACTCTGGGGGGGACGGCTCCGTCCCCCTCGCCTACTCCGACGCCTGGGGCCCCCTGCCGCGTATACCTACCTCAGACGTCCACGGATCCGAGACGCTCGCCGTGGCCCTCGTCATCGGCGATCCCCAGCCGGAGAGCCCGATCCGGCCGCTTCTGGGCGTGAACGCTGGCCCGGTTCCCTCGGGGGCGCCCGGCAACGCCGACCTGACCGCGGCGTATCAGGATATCGGCGTGACGATGGTACGCACCCACGACTTCTACGGCCCCCTGGATATGTCCGTCATCTACCCCGATCGGACGAAGGATCCCTCGGATCCCGGATCCTATCGCTTCATGGAGAGCGATGCCATCTTCCGGGCCATTCTGGAGGGCGGCTTTGAGCCTTATCTGCGCCTGGGCGACTCCTGGAATAACGTTGCCCCGCCATCCACCCCCATGGAGCGAGCCAATTGGGCGCGCGCTGCGGTGGAAGTGGTGCGTCATTACACGGAGGGCAAGTGGGACGGCTTCACCGCCGACGTTCGTTACGTGGAGATATGGAACGAGCCTGATCACCCACGTTTCTGGCCGGCGCCGCGTACCCGGCAGGAGTTCCTCCAGCTCTTCGAGGAGACGGCCAGAGCGTTAAAGGCGGCCTTCCCCGATCTGCAGGTGGGAGGGCCGGGTTTCGCCCCGAGCGGGGCCAAGGTGCCCCGTGGACAGCAGTTTGTCCGCGAGTTCCTGCAGTATATGAGGGACCGTAACGTTCCTATCGATTTCCTCTCCTGGCATATGTATGCCAACAAGCCGCAAGATTTTGCGGAGGCCGCCGCCTTCTATCGTGGCCTCCTGGACGAGATGGGCTATGCCGAGGCGGAGAGTCACATCACCGAATGGAATACGTCGGTGCGTGAGGTGGGAAGACAGGAGGCCGTGGCGTTGCGAGCGGGCGCCAAGGGCGCTGCGCTGATGACGGCGGCCTGGATCGGCCTGCAGGATCAGGGCGTGGACGTCGCCACGTTCTATCGCGGCGGGGATACCGGGCCGGACATGGCCGCAGGGTATGGTCTGTTCTACGCCGATGGGCGTCCCAAGCGGATGGCTCTGGCCTTCTCCCTGTGGTCCGAGATGGCGGATCACCCGGAGCGGCTGGCGGTGCGCGTGGTGCCCGTGGGGGACGCCGAGGTGGGGGATCTTTGGGTGCTCGCCGGGCGGGATGACGAGGGGGAGATCGCCGTGTTGGTCGCCAACCCGGGCGACGCGGCCGTCTCCTGGTGCCTGGCCTTCGCCGATGGCCGGGCGGTGGCGGATGACGCGGTCGCGGTGCGGGAAGTGAGCGATGAAAACGACGCCGTTCGAACGTTTACCCCCATGAGGGGCGCGGCTGTGATCGGGGCTGATGCCGTGCAACTGATCCTCATCGCGGACGATGAGGGATGAGGGAACCGGTCGTGGTCCTCCTAATATGATGTATGTGGATGACATGGGACCCGGAGGGATCCGAGCCTGAGCCGAAGGGGACGAGCGGCTACGGCGGGGGAGTGTGGCTTTGCAGCCGCAAGCGGAGAAGTTGAGCTGCCAGCTGGGGTGGTCTTGGCCGGGATAGCGACGTTTGGGAAGGGGAAGCCACCGTCGGTTGTTTGACAATCCCTCTCCGCTGTGCTACACTCCGGGTGATCCCGTGTGAGGGAGTATCATGCGGCGTTTCTTTGCCTGTGACGCACATCATCATCGGGTTGGGTGAGCGCAACCGATCGTTGACGCTCGGGTTTCGCTCGCCCGGAAAGACTAGTTGATCCAACTAGTCTTTTTTATTTTTTGTGGACAGGAGCTTTTCCTGGTGAGACTGAGCAAACCTGTACGTGGGGAGTTGCCGCCCGGCGTGGCCGACCTGTTCTTCGCGGCCGCGGAACAGAAGCTGGCGTTGGAGAACATCCTGCGGGACGCGTTCTCCCGCTGGGGGTACCGGCCGGTGATCCCCCCTACCTTCGAGTACGCGGACACCCTGGCATCCGAGGCGGGCGTGCGCCTGGCCGAGGAGATGTACCGTTTCTTCGACCGGGACGGGCGGGCCCTGGCGCTGCGTCCGGACCTCACCATCCCTACGGCGCGCATCGTTGGCGTCAAGCTGTTCGATCAACCGTTGCCTCTGCGGTTCCACTATATAGGGAGCGTCTTCCGTTATGAAGAGCCCAGAGCCGGGCAGCGTCGCGAGTTCACTCAGGCGGGCGTGGAGCTGGTGGGCGCGCCTGGCGCTGCGGCGGATGCGGAGGTCATCGCACTGCTGGTGGGGGCGCTGCAGGCCGCAGGATTGACGGATTTCCGCATCACCCTGGGACAGATCGGCTTCTTCCGAGGGCTTCTGGCCGCGTTGTCCTTGTCAGCGGAGGCGGCCGAGCGGTTGCGCGTCGCTGTGGATCGCAGGAGCCAGGCGGAGATGGAGGCGATCCTGGCCGATTTCGACGGCGATGGCCCGGCGCGGGAGGCCATCGCCGTTTTGCCTATGCTGACCGGTGGCCCAGAGGTGCTGGATGAGGCCCGGCGGATTGCTCTGAATCAGGAGATGGCCGCGGCGGTGGCCAACCTGCGCCAGGTGTGGGAGCGGCTGTGCCAGTACGACGTGACGGATCACGTCGTGCTGGATCTGGCGCAGGTACGAGGCATGGCATACTACACGGGCATCCTGTTCGAGGCATTCGCCCCCGGGGTCGGGTTCCCGCTGGCCAGCGGCGGCCGCTACGACGGATTGATCGGCCATTTCGGCCCGGACCAGCCGGCCGTGGGGTTCGCCCTGACCGTGGACCGCCTGCTGACGGCGTTGGATCACCAGACGGAGGCTGAGGCGGCGCCGCCCATCGATGTGATCTTCCAGGATTGCGGCCACATGGAATGCCTGTCGCTGGTGCGACGGGCTCGCTCGCTGGGGGCGCGTGCGGCGCTGGACGTGCTGGGGCGGTCCGTCGATGATCTGGTGGCGTACGCCCGGGGACAGGGGATCCCGCGCGTGGCCCTGTGCGAGGGGCCGGGCCGGGTGCGGTTGGTGACGGATGCTGAGACCCGGATCATCGAGCCGGCTGCCTGGGAAAGCGAGGTGCGCGCATGGATCGGCTGAGGATCGCGCTGCCCAAAGGGCGATTGCTCTCTGCCTCCCTGGACTTCCTGGCCCGAGCGGGGTACGACTTTCGGGAGGGCGTGCAGCGCACCCGGCGCCTGCTCGTGTCGGATGGGACGGGACGGCTGGAGGCCGTGCTGGTCAAACCGAAAGACATCCCGGTCTTCGTGGAGTACGGCGCGGCCGATCTGGGCATCGTAGGCACGGACGTGCTACGGGAGGTGGAGCGGGACGTGTACGAGCCGCTGTTGCTGCCGTTCGGCTATTGTCGCCTGTCCGTGGCGGCCCCGGCCGATCGGCCGGATACCCCGTTGCGGCTGGAACCCAGCCCCCGCGTGGCCACCAGCTATCCCAATCTGACCCATCGCTTCTTCCAGGAACGGGGCGTCTCCCCCGAGATCATCCTGTTGTCCGGTTCCGTCGAGCTGTCGCCGCTGGTGGGGTTGGCGGATCTACTGGTGGACATGGTGGAGACCGGGCGGACGCTGCGGGAGAATGGCCTGGTGGAGCTGCGCACGATCTTGCATAGCCAGGCCGCGCTCATCGCCAATCGGGCGGCCTATGCGTTGAAGAAGGAAGCCATCACTGCGCTGATCGAGGATCTGCGCCGAACTGTAGCCGAGATGAGGTCTGCCGATGACGCCTGATGTGTTGCTTCGGATCTTGGACGATGTGGAGGAGGCGCGACGTACCGTGCTGCGGCGCGTGCTCTGGGCCGATCAGGGGGTCCCGGAGAGCGTGCGCGCGGGCATTCGCCGCTTCTTTGGCGAGGAGTTGACGCCGGATGAGGCGGTGGCGCGCGTGCTGGACGATGTGCGACGCCGCGGGGATGCGGCTGTGCGGGAGTGGACGGCGCGCATCGATGGCGTCGATCTGGAGTCCATCGCCGTGCCGCCCTCGGAGTGGGAGGCCGCGGCTGGGCGTATCGAGCCCGAGCTGCTCGACGCGTTGCGACTGGCGGCCGAGCGGATCGAGGCGTTCCACCAGAAGCAGCCCGTGGGCTCGTGGGTCGATTTCGGGCCGCATGGCGCGCTGGGACAGTTGGTACGCCCGGTAGACGCGGCGGGCTGCTACGTTCCCGGGGGGACGGCTCCCCTGCCGTCGTCCCTGTTGATGTCGGCGATCCCGGCGCGGGTGGCGGGTGTGCCGTGGGTCTCGGTGGCGACCCCGCCGGATCGCACGACGGGACGGGTCCCCGACGTGACCCTGGCCGCCGCTTACGTCGCCGGTGTGAACGCGGTGTACGCCATCGGCGGCGCGCAGGCCATCGCCGCGCTGGCCTTTGGCACGGAGACGGTGCGGCGGGTGGATAAGATCGTAGGGCCGGGCGGGCTGTTCGTCACGCTGGCCAAGCGACAGGTGTACGGCGCGGTGGGCATCGATGGGCTGTACGGCCCCACAGAGACGATGGTGATCGCGGATGAGTCGGCCGACCCGGCGCTGGCCGCGGCGGATCTGCTGGCGCAGGCCGAGCACGACGTCCTGGCGACGGCGATCCTGCTTACGCCGTCCCGCGCGCTGGCCCAGCGCGTGCAAGTCGAGGTGGCCCGGCAGATGGAGTCGCTGAGCCGGGCGGAGATCATCGCGCAGTCGCTGGCAGGGCGTGGCGGCATCGTGATCACCGCCGATCTCCGGCAGGCCGTCGAGTTGGCGAACGAGTACGGCCCCGAGCACCTGTGCCTTTTGGTGCGCGACCCGTGGCGCTGGGCGGGGGAAGTGCGCAACGCGGGCGGCATCTTCCTGGGCGAGGGCTCGTACGAGGTGTTGGGCGATTACGTTGCTGGCCCCAGCCACACCATGCCGACGGAGGGTACGGCCCGGTTCGCGTCGCCGTTGAGCGTGGCCGACTTCGTGAAGCGTATCTCGCTGGTGGCGCTGGACGAGGAGACTGGGAGGACGCTGGGGCAGGTGGCCGCGCGCTTGGCGGACGCTGAGGGACTGACGGCTCACGCGGCGGCTGCGCGGGCGCGCGCGGAGCGTGAAGCGGAGAGCGGGGCGCGTGGAGCGTGAGGCGTAACACGCAATACGCAACACGCAATACGCAACACGCAACGCGTAGTCCGTATTGCGTGTTGCGTAAGGCTTCCGTGCTGCGTCTGCCGTTTTCGTTATCCGGAAGCTGGCGGGAGATCGAGGAGATCGGAGATTCACATGACGAAGGAAATCACCTACATCAAATCGCCAGTGGCGCCGATCGAGGTGGAGCGGCTGGTGCGTCCCCAGGTCGCGTCGTTGGAGCCGTATAAGCCCATTGTCCCCATCGACGTGCTCAGCCGGAGGCTGGGGATCCCTCCGGAGGAGATCGTCAAGCTGGACGCGAACGAGAACCCGTATGGCCCCTCTCCTCGGGTGCTGGAGACGTTGGCGCGCTATCGCTATTATCACATTTACCCGGATCCCGGGCAGCACGCTTTGCGGGCGGCGATCAGCCATTATGTGGACATGCCCGAGGGGATGATCCTGGCCGGGCATGGCGCCGATGAGCTGATCGATCTGGTCCTGCGGGTCTTCGTGGGGCCGGGCGATGGCGTGATCAACTGCCCGCCGACGTTCGGGATGTACGCCTTTGACGGCGCGCTGCAGGGCGGCCGCGTGATCGACGTGCCCCGCAAGGATGATTTCAGCCTGCACGTGGAGGCCATCGAGGCGGCCGTGGAGAAGGAGCGTCCCAAGATCCTCTTCCTCACCTCGCCCAACAACCCGGACGGATCGCTCATGCCCGACGATGTCCTGCGCCGTCTGCTGCGCCTGCCCGTGGTGATCGTGGTGGACGAGGCGTACGCGGAGTTCGCCGGGCACAGCGTGATCCAGTGGGTGCGGGATTACCCGAACCTGATTGTGTTGCGGACGTTCAGCAAGTGGGCTGGGCTGGCCGGGTTGCGGGTCGGCTACGGGGCCTTCCCGGAGAACATCATCCAGCATCTGTGGAAGATCAAGCAGCCGTACAATGTGAACGTGGCGGCGGCGGCCGCGGCGATCGCCAGCCTGGAGGACGCGGATTACCTGCGCGCCAATGTGGCGAAGATCGTGGCCGAGCGAGAGCGTATGGCAAAGAAGCTGGGGCGATTCGATTTCCTGCGGCCGTACCCCAGCCAGGCGAACTTCATCCTGTGTCGGGTGGTCGGGCGGGATGCCCGTGAGCTGCGGGACGCGCTGGAGGCTCGCGGCGTGTTGGTTCGGTATTTCAATAAGCCGGGGGTGGCCGATTGCATCCGCATCAGCGTGGGCCGGCCGGAGCATACGGATCGGTTGGTGGAGGCGTTACGTGTTACGTAATACGTATTACGTAATGGGTAAGGGGAGGGCACGGTAATGAGTCGCGTGGCTCATGTTCGGCGCCAAACAGGGGAAACGGAGATCGAGGTCACGTTAAACGTGGACGGGACGGGCCAGCATCGTGTGCAGACGGGCGTGGGCTTCCTGGATCACCTGCTCAGCCATGTGGCGGTGCATGGGCTGTTCGATCTGGAGGTGACGGCGCGCGGGGATCTGGAGGTGGACGAACATCACACCGTGGAGGATGTGGCTATCGTCCTGGGGCAGGCGCTGGACCAGGCGCTGGGGGATCGGCGCGGCCTGGTGCGCATGGGGCATGCGTATGTGCCCATGGACGAAGCGCTGGCGTTCGTCGCCGTGGACCTCAGCGGGCGGCCGTACGCGGTGATCGAGGCGGAGTGGCACACGCCTGCCATCGGGCGGATGGGCACGTCGCTCATCCCGCATTTCCTGGAGACGCTGGCGGTGCACGGGCGGATGAACCTGCACGCCCGGGTGTTGTATGGCCGGGATGATCACCATCAGGCCGAGGCGCTGTTCAAGGCGCTGGGCCGGGCGCTAGACCAGGCGACGATGCTGGACCCCCGGCGGGGCGAGGTGCCGTCTACGAA
>JAADGJ010000147.1 GCA_013152435.1 Chloroflexota bacterium
ACGCGAGCCACCACGGGCGGGTCCCCCTCGCGCAGCGCCCGCCCCAGCGCCTCCGCCGACCGCGGCGTCAGCACCACGGCGGTAGAGGGCAACGTCTCACCGGGCAGGGAGCCGCCTCCCACGGCCGACTGCGTCGCGGCGATCGCAGCCTCCACCCCCTGCGCTTGCAACGCCTCCGCCCAGGTTCGGGCCCGGCGCTCCAGATCCTCCGGCCTCGCCGCGATCATGCGCCACACGGGGATCTCCCGCTCCGCCTCCCCCCGCAGGTAGTGCAATAGCGTGGCCTGAAGCCCGGCCAGGGTGGTCTTGTCCACGCGCAGCGCCCGCGCCAGGGGATGGCGGCGCAACGCACGCACCCATCGCTCCCGCCCCACGATGATCCCGGCCTGAGGGCCGCCCAACAGCTTATCGCCGCTGAAGGTCACCAGGTCGGCGCCGGCCGCCACGCTCTCCTGCACGCGCGGCTCCGGGGCCAGACCGTAAGCCGTCGTATCCAGCAGGGTGCCGCTGCCCAGATCGTCGATCACGGCCAGCCCGTGCTCCCGGGCCAGGGCCACCATCTCCGCCAGGGAGACCTCCGTGGTGAACCCGATGATGCGGAAGTTGGACTGGTGCACCCGCAACAGCGCGGCCGTCTCCGGCCCAATGGCGGCCTCGTAATCCCGCAGATGCGTACGGTTCGTCGTGCCCACCTCCACCAGCCTGGCGCCGCTCTGCCGCATCACATCCGGCACGCGAAAGCCCCCGCCGATCTCGACCAGCTGCCCACGGGAGACGATCACCTCCCGCCCGGCCGCCACGCCGGCCAACGCCAGCAACACGGCCCCCGCGTTGTTGTTGACCACCAGCGCATCCTCCGCGCCGGTCAACTGGCGCAACAGGGCCACCGCGTGATCGTAGCGGGAGCCACGACGGCCAGCCTCCAGATCGTACTCCAGGTTGGAATACCCCCGGGCGACGGCGACCATCGCCCCCCGCGCGGCCGCGCTCAACGGGGCGCGGCCCAGGTTGGTGTGGATGATGACCCCGGTGGCGTTGATGACCGGATTCAGCGACGGCCGGGTGACGCGCTCGATCTCCGCCATCGCGTCCCGGATCAACACCCCCTGTTCGGGACAGGGATGCCCGCTCAGTACCGCCTCTCGGGCACGATCCACCGCGCGGCGGATGGCATCCGTCACCAGCTCATGGCCCCAATCGGCGATCACCTGCGCCAGCTCCGGAGCCCGCAGCAGGCGATCCACACTGGGAAGTTTTCTCAACTCATCCTGGACGCCCAATCGAACCCCCCTCCATGACTCTCAGCTCATCTATCCACATCGCGCAGCGTATCACGTCTACAAACGCGTGTCAAAGAGGAGAAACGGCGCCTTTCCTCCATCCGATCATTCGCCGGTGGACGAACGGGGTGGAGAGAGATCCGGCGACGCGCCGGATGTGGAGATCGCAGGAGCCACCCGGATATGAAACTGCTGGACGGGGATCACGCTCACGTGCAGGGAGACGGGGCGGCTCAGCCGAGACGCCAGCCGGTGCTGCAAAGCCTCCATCTCCGCCTCGCTCACCCGATGGTCCACCCGGGCAACGATCTCCAGGCACAAAGCATCCCTCTGCTCCGCACACAAACGCCAGTCGACGACCTCCATCCGGCCGCTGGACACCTCGGTGGCCAGGACGCTCGCCACGGCCCGCTGCAAGGTAGTCTGCTGCACGGAGCGCCAGGTCAGCCAGACCAGCGGAATGGTGATCACCAGCAACAGGAAGAGGGCGTCCCTGAGGCCGCGATGGAGCACGCGGGCGCGCTCCGTCTCACCGGGCTCGGGGTGGAAACCAAACGCCAGGAAGACCAGCCCCCCGGCCGCGCTGATGGCGATCAGGTTCGTCAGGAACAGAAGAAGCGCCCCGCTGGTGATCTCCGCGTTCGCCAGCGCGATCCCAATGCCGATGGTCGCCAACGGGGGCACCACCGCGGCCGCGATGGCCACGCCGACCAAGGCCGCCGAGATGTCCCGCCGACAGATGGCGTAGGCGCCGGCCAGGCCAGACAACAACGCCACGATCAGATCCACGATGGAGGGATGGCTGCGCGCCAACACCTCTCCCGTGGGCGACGCGGCGGGCATCATCATCCCCACCAGGAAGCCCACCAGAACCGCCAGGAAGGCCCCCTTCAGGATGGCCCCCAGGGCCATGCGGATCATCCGCAGGTTCCCCATACTCACCCCCAGGCCCAGGGCCAGGAGGGCCGACATGAGCGGGGCGACCACCATAGCGCCGATGATGACCGTGGAGCTATCCATCAAGAGCCCGATCGCGGCGAGGGCTGCCGACAGGCTGATCATCACGAGGAAATCCACACCCGGCCGCGCGCCGCGATGGATCCGCTTGTACACGTCCACCTGCTCGGCCGTGCTGATCGTGGGGAAGAACCGCCAGACGCGCCACCAGGCATGGCGCAGGCGCCGCTGCACGGTCTCAGCCTGGCGCCGGATCACGACGGTGGCGATGGGGGACTCCACGGCCACGGCCTGGGGCACGTTCCCGAACAGGGCCCGATCCATCGCGCTCTCGTTGCTGGCCCCGATCAGGAGCAGATCATAGCGGCCGCTGTTGGCCTCACCCAGGATCCCCCGCACGACGCTGTGAGCCTGAACGACCCGAAGGCGCAACCGATCGTCCCCCTTCCAGGGGGCTGCGGCCGCCCTCAGCCGCTCCCGGCCGATGATCACCTCTGGCTGTCCCAACGAGCGCCGGGCCACGTACAACGCGGTCACCTGCACATCCGTCCCCAGGGAGAAGGCGATCTCCAGCGCTTTCTCAGCGTTGGGGCCGCCGGCCGTCGGAACCAGGATGCTTCGGGGCGTATGCGTGGCATCGGACCGCACGACGGCGACGTCGCAGAGCACATCGCGCAGCACCGGGTCCAGCGTCTGCCCCAACAGGTAGCGTCCCCGGGTCGGCCGCCCACGCCAGCCGATCACCAGGATATCCGGCATGTTCTGATTCACGACGTGGACGAGATCCCGGCCGGGGGCCTGCCGCCGACGGAGGACCAACACATCGACGGGCACATCCTGGCACGAGGGGGGGATCTCCAGCCAGGGAGGCCGCACCCCATCCGGGGTGACGGTCACGAGCGTGACGCGTCCCGCCTTCGAACGGGCCAACGCACAGCCGAAGCCGGCCAGTGGGGCCAGCTGCTTTTCCTCCCCCACGGCCACCATCACGGTGTAGCCCGCTTTCTCCACGGGGAACGAGTCCGCCTTCCTCACGTGCGCCCCCTCTCCCTACGCCCAATCCCACCAGCCGAGGGTGGCGGGCCCATCGCTCATCGCTCCACGAATAGCCAGGGGCAAAGCCATCGTTCCAATCGATCGATGACGAAGTACAACATCAGGCCCAACACGCTCATCGCCACCACACCCGCGTACATCTCCGGATACGCCAGCCGTCCCCACGACTCCACGATGATGTAATACCCCAGCCCGGACGTGGTGGCGAAGGACTCGGCGAAAAAGAGGACGGCGACCGCCGTCCCCACGGAGACGCGCAGCGCGGTGAGCACGGCAGGCAGGGTCGCCGGCAGATAGACGAACCGGAAGAGCGCCCGTCTCCCGGCCCCTAACGAACGCACGGAGTAGAGCAGCTCGGGCCGAATCCCGCCCGCCTCGTCTCGCACCACCACAAGCACCTGGAAGAAGAGGATCAGCGCGATGATGAAGATCTTGGAGCGATCTCCCACGCCCAAGAACAGCAGGATAATGGGAAGGAAGACGATCTTGGGAATGGGATAGATAATGTAGATGAAGGGGGAGAAGATTCGATTCAGCGCGGGGCTCTGCCCCAGCACCAGCCCGGCCGGCACCGCCGTGGCCACGGCCACGATCACTGATGCCACCACCCGCCAGGCGCTGACCAGAAAGTGGCGTCCCAGCCCTCGCGGCAGCTCCACGAGCAGGGCCCGGAACACCTGATAAGGGGTGGGCAGCACATCTCGATGCACCCCCCAGGCCAGTCCCTGCCAGAGGATGATCACTCCGATCGCCGCCAGAAGCACATCACGTCGCCGCATCGCACCTCACTTTGAGGACGAAAGGCAAAAGACGGCAGACGATTTCACGTCCGTCACGAGGGCATCTCCCCAAGATCGTCCTTTGCGTGATGGAAGCATGCCATAACCTCGGCATTTACTCGTCCGACGAATCCATCCCATCATCGCAGGCGGCGCTACTCCCCCGCCAACGCTATCCGCAGCTCTGTACACCTCGCCAGATAAGCGGGCTGGCCGCGGTAGCCTGGATCACCGGCCTCAGCGTTCTCGATCACCCGCGCTCGCGTAATGGGAGGCCGTCCCAACACCAGAATGCGCTGCCCCAGGAAGACCGCCTCCTCGATGTTATGCGTCACCAAGACCATCGTGAGCTGCAGCTCGTCGGCCAGCTCCAGGACCAGGTTCTGCAGATCCTCTCGCGTGAGCGCGTCCAGGGAGGAGAAGGGCTCATCCATGAGCAGCACGTTCGGCTCCAACACCAGCGTGCGGGCGATGGCAGTGCGCTGCCGCTGCCCACCCGATAGCTGGCTGGGATAGTGATCACGCAGCTCGACGATGCCCAGCCGCTTCAGCCAGTAGTCCACCCGCTCGGGCGGGATGTCCGGCGGAGGGTAGGGCCGGGCGGGCCCATCATTCCGCTTGTGAGCGTAGAACCGCCCCAGGCGCATGCCCAGGGCGGCATTCTCCCATACGGTAGCCCACGGCAACAAGCCATAATCCTGCAGGATCAACCCGATACTGGCTCCCCNCGGGTCACCGGGACGCCCGCCACACGGACGACGCCGTTCGTCGGCTGTCGCAACCCGGCGATCAGGTACAACAGCGTCGTCTTCCCGCAGCCGGACGGCCCGATGACCGCCCATCGCTCCCCCGGCTCCACGCGCCAGTCAAAGTCCTGGAACAGGGGAGGACGCCCGGGATAGACAAAGGTCAGGCTCTCAACGGAGATCATGACGGGTGCGTGATGCGTGTTGCGTATCACGTATTGCGTGTTGCGTATTACGTGTTGTGTGTTGCGTATTGCGTGTTGCGTAAGACGTAAACACGAGATGCCTATTTCTCCGGCAGGAACGAGGCATCGACCAGGTCCTCATATGGGATATCCCGGTCGATCAGCCCCTTGTCCTTCAGCCACTGGATCACGTCGGCGAACTGCTCCTCCGTCGGCACCTGTCCCACGGGGAACGGCGGCATGGCATACGTGCCCTGGATGGACTTCGGCACCCGCCCCTTCTCGATCAGCAGGTCCTGATACGCCGTGGGATCGGCGTTGATCTCGTTGACGGCCTTCTCCCAGGCGGCCAGGAACTTTCGCACCGTGTTCGGCTTCTGTGTAAGCGCCTCCACGCTGAAGGAGAGGACGGACTGGGACAGCTCGGTGTGCGCCGTATCATCTATGATCAGACGGGCTCCACCGGCGATGGCGCCCTGTGCCAGAGGATCGGGCAGCGTGGCCGCCTGCAACTGACCGTTCATCAACAGCTCAAAGCGCACCGGGATGGCGGTCACCTCGGTGAACACGATCTCCTCCGGGGTCAATCCCTCCGCCTCCAACATCCGCTGCGTGATGTACTCGATGATCGTGTTCTGCGACACGCCGATGGGCACCCCCTTCAGGTCGGCCGGGGTTTTGAGATCCGTGCCCGGCGCGGCCAGGATGCGGAATTGCGGGGCATCGGGATAAGCACGCCGGGCCGTGTACACGACTTTGATCTTGGGCTTCTCCTTGTTAAACAACGCCGTGGAGATCAGATCGTTCAGTTGCCCATCGATCTGCCCGGTCTGCATCAGGGTGTCCCGCTCCTGAGCCGATTTCACGGGAACCAGCTCCACCTGAATCCCCTGCTCCTCGAAATACCCCTTCTGCTCCGCGACGAAGAACGGGATCACATCCAGAATGGGCAGCAATCCCATCTTGAGGTGCGTATCCTCCGCCGGAGCAACGGGGGTAGCCGGCGGGGCGCATCCCACAAGGACCAAAACGACCAGCAGAAAAGCGATCCACTTCCTCATGACGTATGTTTACCTCCCTATGATTCTCGATTGGATCACGCCCTCACGAGCACGGCCAGCAGCGTCGCGAGGAACGTCGTGATGCTGATGTATCCGTTCACGTTGAAAAACGCCACGTCCACCCGGGATAGGTCATCCGGCTTCACCAGGGAGTGCTCGTAGAGCAGCAGCATGGCCACGATGAAGAGGCCCACCCAGTAGATCCATCCCAGTCCGGCCACCCATCCCACGGCCGCCAGCAGCGCCACCGTCAGCACATGGCAGATCTGCGCCCATCGCAGGGCCGTCGCCACGCCGAAGCGAGCGGGCACAGCCTGCAATCCCATCTCCCGATCGAATTCCACGTCCTGGCACGCGTAGATGAGGTCGAATCCGGCGATCCAAACGGTGACGGCCGCCCACAGCAGCCAGGGGATCGGGTCGCTCAACGAGGCACGCACGGCCGCCCATGCGCCCGCGGCCGCGGCCCCATCGGTCATGCCCAGGACCCAATGCGACAGCCACGTGAAACGCTTGGTATACGAGTAGCCCACCAGCGCGATCACCGCCAGCGGCGCCAGGCGCAGGACGAAATCGTTCAGCTGCCAGGCGGCCAGGAGGAACACCGCCAGCGAGATCGCCGCCGCCCCCCACACCTGCGCGGGCGTCAACAGTCCGCGCGGCAGCGCTCGCCGGGCCGTACGCGGGTTGCGCGCGTCCAGATGCCGATCGACCGCCCGGTTGACGGACATCGCCAACGTACGCGCGGCCGCCATCGCGATGGTGATCCACACGAACTGGTGCCAGGTGGGCCAGCCGCGCGCAGCCAGCACCATCCCCAAATAGGCGAACGGGAGCGCGAAGATGGTGTGCTCGAACTTGATCATCTCCAGGAAAAGCCGAATTCGTTTCATCGTCCCTTAAGCATCGCGTTCATAGGAGAGCTCACAAGGCTACCCGGTCTCCTCCCCGTCTGCCAACCCATACTCCGCCCATCGCTCCGTCACCAGCCTGCGAATGGGCTCCGCCATCTCGATCAGCTTCGGCCATTCACGAAGGTATCCTTCCTCCGGCCACTTGGCTGTGGCGTCGATCCCGATCTTGCCGCCGAAAGCAAACCGATACGAGGCATGATCCAGGGCGTCTACCGGCCCCTCCTGGATAACCACGTCCCGCGCCCAGTCCACGTTGTTGAGGGCATGGAACATGGCCTCGCTCACGTTCTGCACATCCACGTCCTGGTCGAAGACGATGATGCACTTGGCCAGCATCATTAGCCCCATCCCCCAGAGGCCGTTGATGACCTTCCTGGCATGGCCCGGGAACCGTTTGCGGATGGACACCAACACCAGGTTGTGGAAGACCCCCTCGGCCGGCATGTTGATATCCACGATCTCGCTCAGGAACAGCTTCATCAACGGCAGAAACAGCCGCTCCGTAGCCTTGCCCATCCAGTAGTCTTCCATAGGGGGCCGCCCGACGACGGTGGCCGGGTAGATCGGCTGCCGCCGGTGCGTGATCGCGGTGACGTGCATCACAGGATAGTCGTCCACCGGCGTGTAATAGCCGGTATGATCCCCGAACGGCCCCTCCGGCCGGCGCTCCTCCGGGTCCACATACCCCTCGATCACGATCTCCGCGTGGGCCGGCACCTCCAGCGGCTGCGTCACGCACCGTACCAGCTCCACCGGCCTGCCGCGCAGCCACCCAGCCAACAAGAACTCATCGATATCCGGCGGCAGCGGCGCCGAGCCCGCCCAGACGATCGCCGGATCGCCGCCCAAACTGACCGCCACCGGGATGCGGTCGCGACCCATCTCCCGGGCCTTGCGCTCGTGCTCGGCTCCTCCCTTGTGCAATTGCCAGTGCATCCCCAACGTACGCTCATCGTACACCTGAAGCCGATACATGCCCACATTGCGGATGCCAGTCTCCGGATCACGAGAGATCACCGTCGGCAGGGTGATGTAGCGCCCGCCATCCTCGGGCCAGCATTGCAGGATGGGCAAATGCTCCAGGGTCACCCGCTCACCGGTGAGAACGACGTCCTGAACGGGCGCCTTGCGCACGATGTTCGGCTTCAATCCCACGGCGCGCAGCGCCCCCCACATCTCGCCGGCCCGATCCAGCGCCTGTCCCAGGCCACGCGGCAGCTCCGGCCGGATCAGGGTGGAGAGCCGGTCGGTGAGCTCGTTCAGGTCCTCCACGCCCAACGCCCACGCCATCCGCCGGGGTGATCCCAACATGTTGATGAGGACGGGGATATCGTACCCCTTGACGCGCTCGAAGAGAAGGGCCTTGTTGCGCTCGGCCGGCCCCTTGCTCACCCGATCCACGATCTCGGTGATCTCCAGGTGGGCGCTGACCGGCGCCTGGATCCGCACCAGCTCCCCGGCCTTCTCCAGCCGATCGATGAACGCCCGCAGATCCCGATAAGCCATACCCCTCTCCCTCAGATCGATCCATCCCCCAACGGGGCGTGGCGATTGTACACCACCCCACCCGCTCCGTCAACGCGCAGAGGCGCGCCCTCGGGGACGCGCCTCCATGTTCTACCTAACCCCACCTTGGCATCAGAGGGGATCAGGCCCCTCCCCAGGTGGGAACCCGTCGAATCCACGGCATCAGTGCCCGTCTCCGTTCACGCGCACGCCGGCCATCAGCAGCCCCAGCTGCTCCCGGGTCGCCTGAGCGGCCGGCAGCGTCTCGATCACCTCGCCCCGATACATGACGGCGATGCGATCGGATAGGGCCATGATCTCATCCAGCTCGGCCGAGATCAGCAACACCGCCACACCCGCGTCCCGCATGGCCACAATCTGCTGATGGATGTATTCGATGGAGCCCACGTCCAGCCCCCGGGTGGGTTGGGCAGCGATCAGGAGCTTCACCGGCCGGGAGAACTCCCGGGCCACGATCACCTTCTGCTGGTTCCCGCCGGAGAGGGAGCCGGTGGACGTGTAGATGCTGGGAGTGCGGATATCGAACTCCTGCACCAGTCGGGTGGCGTTCTCCGCGATGGCTTGCTGATTCAGGTTGATCCCATTGGCGAACGGCGGCCGATAGTACGTGCACAGGACCAGGCATTCGGCCACGGGGTAGGAGAGCACCAGCCCGTGCCTCTGCCGGTCCTCCGGGATGTGGGCGAGGCCGGCCTCGATCCGTTGGCGGACCAGGGCATGCGTCATATCCTGCCCCAACATGCGCACCGTGCCCGACTCGATCGGCCGAAGGCCCGTCAACGCCTCCACCAGTTCGGTTTGGCCATTGCCCTGCACGCCCGCCACCCCCAGGATCTCCCCGGCGCGCACGGAGAGCGACACGCCGCGCACGGACTCGCTGCCCCGCTGATCTCGCACGCGCAGATCCTCCACGCGCAAGACCTCCTCGCCCGGGTGAACGTCGGACTTGGGCACGGTCAACACGACCTTACGCCCCACCATCATCTCCGCCAAATCCGCCTCCGTAGCCTCCTCCGGGCGACGCGTCCCCACGACGCGCCCTCCCCGCAGCACGGTGATGCGATCGGCCACGGACAACACCTCTTTGAGCTTGTGGCTGATGAAGATGATGGACTTCCCCTGCTCAGCCAGCGACCGCATGACGCGGAACAGGTCCTCCGCCTCCTGCGGCGTCAGCACAGCGGTCGGCTCGTCCAGGATCAGGATGTCGGCCTCCCGATAGAGCGCCTTGACGATCTCCACCCGCTGCTGGGCCCCCACCGGCAGATCTCGCACGTAGGCCGTGGGATCCACGTCCAATCCGTACTGATGAGAAAGCTCACGGATCCGCTCCTCCGCCCGCTCCCGGTCCAGGACCACCTTATCCCGGACCAGCTCCATGCCCAACATGATGTTCTCGGCCACGGTGAACACCGGGATCAGCATGAAGTGCTGGTGCACCATGCCGATCCCCAGGCGGATGGCATCATTGGGATCGTGGATCGTCACCTCTCGGCCCCGCACCAGGATCCGCCCCTCGTCCGGGTGATAGAGGCCGTATAGGATGTTCATCAACGTCGTCTTGCCGGCGCCGTTTTCTCCCAACAGGGCATGGATCTCCCCGGGCATCAGCGTGAAGTCGATGTGATCGTTCGCCAACACGCCGGGGAAGCGCTTGGTGATCCCCTGAGCTTCCAGGACTGGTTGCACGACGTCGTCCATCATCCCTCCTACCTCTCGTACGGCTGCCCCACGGCGGCCGGCGGGGTCGACCGCCCGACCACTCCGCTGAGCACGATCATGGTGAGGAGATAGGGGAACATCCCCACGAACTGGGAGGGCAGCGGGATCCCGAACTGCTGGGCGTTGATCTGGATGGCCTGCGCCATGCCGAAGAGCAGCGCCGCCCCCCAGGCGCCCAACGGGGTCCACTTGCCGAAGATCAGCGCCGCCAGGGAGATGAACCCTCGGCCGCTGGTCATGAGCGGCTCAAACTGGGGGATGGACTCCAGCGTGAAGTAGGCGCCGGCCAGCCCGGCGATCAGGCCGCCGATGATAACGTTGGCATACCGCATGAAGTAGACGTTGATGCCCACAGTGTCCGCGGCGCGAGGGTGTTCGCCCACGGCGCGCGTCCGCAGCCCCCAGCGCGTCTTGAACAGCACGAAATGCGCGAGGAATACCAGGGCCAGCGCGGCGAAGGTGATCGGGCGCTGATCGAAGATGCGCCCCACCACCGGGAGATCGGCCAGGATGGGCAGTGCGATGCGGGGGAAGGTGCCGGCCCCGGTGGTGCGTTCCACGCCGAAGAACAGCTGCGTGTTCAGATAACCGGTCACGCCGATGGCCAGGATGTTGATCACGGTGCCCGAGATGATTTGGTCCACCCGGAAGGAGACGGACAGCACCGCATGTAGCAGGGCCATCATTCCGCCCGTGAAAATGGCCACCACCAGGCCCACATAGAGGCTCTTGGTATAGAACCCGGCGATGTACCCGAAGAAGGCCGCCGAGAGCATCATCCCCTCGATGGCGATGTTGACCACGCCCGAGCGCTCGCAGAAGAGCCCGGACAGCGCCCCGAGCGTCAGCGGCGTCGCCACCTGCAGCGTGGTCGCCAACATGCTCACGACGAGGAGGGCAACCCTATCCAGCTCCATAGCCACCTCCCCTCAGCCACCCCACCCGCGGGTGAGGACCAGCTCCTCGGCCTCCACGGGCGCTTTGATGCGATAGATCCACCGGATAATGGCATCTGCGGCGACGAACATCAGGATCAACGCCTGGATCACCGAGATGATGTCCACCGAAACCTGCGAGCGGAACTGCATCTGGGTCGCCCCGCTACGCATGGCCCCGAACAAGAACGCTCCCAACACCACGCCCAGCGGGTGGTTCCTCCCCAACAGAGCGATCGCGATGGAATCAAAGCCGTACCCCACGCTGAACCCCAGCGCGTGGTAGTAGTTGACCCCGGAGACCTCGACGGCGCCCGCCAGCCCGGCCAACAAGCCGCTCAGGGCCATGCTCAATACCACCACACGGCCCACCCGGATGCCCGCATATCGGGCAGCCTCGGGATTCGCTCCCACCGTGCGGATCTCAAAGCCCACCGTCGTCTTCCACAGAAGCCAGTACACCAGCGCGGCCACGGCCAACGCCAATACCGTCCCCCAATGCAATCGATAATCCGCAAAAATGCGGGGGATACGAGCGGACACGGCGATCTTCTGCGTTTGGGAGATGACGTTCAGGGGATTCGGGTCCCGCATGGGCCCACCCAACAGCCAACCACTGAGCAACAAAGCCAGATAATTCATCA
>JAADGJ010000148.1 GCA_013152435.1 Chloroflexota bacterium
GGATCTGGACGGGGATGGACATCGGGACCCCTATGCTGGGGAGACGGAGGGTGTGCCCGGGGTTTACCTGACGCTGCGGGATGGGTCGGGGGCGCTGGTGACGGTGCGCAACACGAATCCCAGCGGGTGGTATCAGTTCGATGATGTGCGGCCTGGGCGGTACACGGTGGAGGAGGAGCAGCCGGCGGGATACGCCAGCACGAGTCCGGATGTGGTCGTGGTGGATGTGGTGGCTGGTGGGCAGCGCATCGTGGATTTTGGGGAGCAGCGGTACACGCCGACGCCGACGGCCACTTTGACGCCGACGATGACGCCGACAGCGACATTCACGCCTACGCCTACGGCCACGCCGACAGCGACGCCGACGGTTACGGCCACGGCGACGGCTACGCCTACGTCCTCGCCGACGGCTGCACCGGAGTCGGCGGGCGAGTCCTACCTGCCGTTGATCCTCGCCGAGTGAAGGAGAGACAGGGCTCTTGTCCGGGAAGACTTATGGAACCCAGAGGGCAGGGCCTTGGTAGGTGAGTTGTTAGTCGGCACGTGTCTGTTGCCGGGCTTTTGGAGGTGCGGACAGAGGTGAATCATGAGATGCAAGAGACGTATCTGGCTGGCGGTTCTGCTGCTGACGCTGGCCTTGCCTGGGATGGTGGCGATCTTGCCGATGCCGCCTCCCGTCGAAGCGCAAGGGGGATGGGCCATCGAGTGCGCGGATTGCCCCAGGTCCGCTGTTGACACGAGCGACCGCAGTCTGGCGCTGGATGGAGCGGGGCGTCCTCACATCGCCTATGGAGGGGATCACCTCTATCATGTTTACTACGACGGCACTGCGTGGCGTTACGAGACCGCCGACGATTCTCCCAACGTTGGTGAAGACGCGGCCATCGCCCTGGATAGAAACAGCTATCCTCACATCAGCTATTACGATGCGCTCAACGGCGATTTGAAGTACGCCTACAAAGATGGCAGCGGCTGGCACAGCGAGACGGCGGATGGTGGCGGCGACGTCGGTGAATACACCTCTCTGGCGCTGGACGGGAGCGGCCATCCTCATATCAGCTACTACGACTCGGCTAATGGGGATCTGAAGTACGCCTACCGGGATGGCACCGGCTGGCACGCCGAGACGGTGGACAGCGGTGGCGACGTTGGCCGGTACACCTCCCTGGCGTTGGACGGCAGCGGCTATCCCCACATCAGCTACTACGATGAGACCAACCACGGCCTCAAGTATGCCTATCAGAATGCCACCGGTTGGCACATCGAGACAGTGAACGCGGGGCTAGGTCCCTTTGGCGGGTACACCTCCCTGGCACTGGATGAGAGTGGCCATCCTCATATCAGCTACTTCGACTCGGCCAACGGCGACCTCAGGCATGCCTATCGGGGTGGCAGCGGCTGGTACACCGAGACGGTGGATACGGGGTTGGGTTCCTTTGGCGGGTACACCTCTCTGGCTCTGGACGGGAACGGCCATCCCCACATCAGCTATTACGATTCGACTAACGACGATCTCAAGCATGCCTACCAGGATGGCGCCGGCTGGCACACTGAGACGGTGGACAGCGCCGGTGATGTTGGATTACACACCTCCCTGGCGTTGGACGGAGACGGCTATCCCTACATCGGCTACTTCGACAATACCAACCGCGATCTCAGGCACGCCTATCAGGATAACAGCGGCTGGCATACGGAGGCGGTGGACAACCTCGGCTCGGTCGGCTGGTCTTCCTCCCTGGCGCTGGACGGAGACGGCTATCCCCATATCAGCTATTACGACTTGACCAACGACGAGCTTAAGTACGCCTACAAGGATAGCGTCGGCTGGCACACAGAGGCGGTGGACAGCGTTGGTCTCTTCTGGTCTGGCGGGGATACCTCTCTGGCTCTGGACAAGGAGGGCCATCCTCACATCAGCTACTACCACCTGGGCGACGACGAGCTCAAGTACACCTACCAGGATGGCGGCGGATGGCGTATCGAGACAGTGGACAGCGCCGTCTTCAGCGGAATCGTCTTCGGAATCTTCACCCGGTTTATCTCCCTGGCACTGGACGGGGATGGCTATCCTCATATCAGCTACTATGATGCCGCCAACGAGGATCTGAAGTATGCCCACAAAGATAGCGATGGCTGGCATACCGAGACGGTGGATAGCGCTGGTCGGGTTGGCTGGTACACCTCCTTGGCACTGGACAGGGATGATCATCCCCGCATCAGCTACTTCGACTCGGCCAACGGCGACCTGAAGTATGCCTATAAGGATGAGGCTGGCTGGCACATCGAGACGGTGGACCGTGTCGGCACCGTTGGCGCGTATACCTCCCTGGCATTGGACGGGAATGGCTATCCCCACATCAGCTACCAAGACGTCGCCAACCACGATCTGAAGTACGCCCACAAGGATGACGCCGGCTGGCATACGAAGACGGTGGACAACACTGGCGACGTCGGCTGGTTCACCTCCCTAGCGCTGGACGGCAGAGGCTATCCTCGCGTCAGCTACTATGACTGGGGCAACCGCGACCTCAAGTACGCCTACAAGGATGACGCCGGCTGGCACATCGAGACGGTGGACAGCGGCGGCGACGTTGGCCGGTACACCTCCCTGGCGCTGGATGGAGACGACTATCCTCACATCGGCTACCATGACTCTTCTAACGGCGATCTCAAGTACGCCCGGCGCGTGCCTCCAGCGACACCGACCCCGACGCCGGCACCCACCCCGGTGCCTGGGAACGAGTCCTACCTGCCGTTGATCCTCACGGAGTGAACGTGGACATCCGACATAATATGCCGTGCTGGGCGGCAGCCGTGAGAAGGTTGGGGCGACCTGCGGGTCGCCCCAAGTGTTTCGCTGCCGGGTAGCGGTCGCAAACGAATGTCGAAAGCTAGAAGTAGATGGTGCATGGGAGTATCATCTGGTTGAGGTGGGCACAACATCTTCAGAATTCCGGGTTTCTGATGCCGGTGGTAGAATGGGGGCGTGCGTTTCCAATCCTGAGCTCGGCGGAGTGTCCCATGGAGATAAGCGAGCGCGCGTTGCAGGAGCAGATCTGCGAGATCGGCCGTAGGGCGGTGCGCTATGGGCTGGTGAAGGCGATCAGCGGGAACATCAGCGCCCGGCCGCCCGGCGCGGACCGGTTCTGGATCACGGCCACCGGCACGGCGCTGGACGCGCTGACGCCCGACGATCTGGTGTGCGTGGACCTGAACGGCTGCGTGTGCGGCGGTGAACGCCCGCCGTCCAGCGAGTACCAGCTACATCTGGCCATCTACCAGCGTCGCCCGGAGATCAACGCCATCGTGCATCTGCACCCGCCGCTGGCGACGGTGGTGGGCACCGCGCTGGGCGAGGTCCGCCCCATGACTTTCGAGGGCAACTACTTCCTGGGCGACGTGGCCGTCGTCCCGCCCATCCTGCCGGGCACCCAGGAGGTGGCCCGGGCGGCCGCAGAGGCCAGCGATGAAAGCCGCGTGCTCGTGCTACAGCACCACGGCTCGGTCTGCCTGGGCGAGGACCTGGAGGAGGCGCTGTATCGCTCGGTGGAGCTGGAGGAGACCTGCCGGCTGATCGTCATCGCTCGCGCCATGAGGTCTACCTGCCCGGGTGGGCGGTTGAGCGGATGCGGGGCCACCGGTACCGCGAGGGGGCGTGAGGCGGGAGTGGGGAGCGATGAAAGGCCGAGCGTGGGAGCTCGGCCTGCTGGCTGGCGCGTTGGGCTGGGACGATACACGTATCGCCCCGGCTTTGTGCTCGCAGCGCCAGCTCCCATGCTGGCGCTGCAGAACGGGGGAAGCTCGGCCTACAAACCCGATCTATCTCGGCGCCAAGGGGTTCCTCCGCTTCTATTGCCCGGCGATGCGGCGCAGGCCCAGCACCAGCCGGTGGCCATCCACCTTCAGCTCACGGACGGCCTCGCCTTGCGGCTGCTCAGCCTCCCGCAGCTGCACGCTCAGCGTCTCGTTCTTGATGAAGTCGGCGAAGGCGGCGATGGCGGCGGCCAAGGGGCCGTCGGCCGCGTACTCGGTGACGATCCGATCCTCGATGGCGAAGCCAGCCTCCTTGCGCAGGTTCTGGATGCGGCGGACCACCTCGCGCGCCAGTCCCTCGTGCACCAGCGATTCGCTGAGCTCCGTGTCCACGGCCACCGTGATGCCGTCCGCGGCAGCCACCGCGAACCCGGTGCGGGGCGCCGTCTGGATGATCACCTCGTCCGGCGCCAGCTGGACGGGCTCCCCATCCACATCCAGCGTCAGCGGCTCCCCAGCGCGCAGCGTGCGCACGGCCGCCGTCGCATCCACCCCGGCCAGCGCCTGACGCACTGCCGGGAACTTGCGCCCAAAGCGCGGCCCCAGCTTGCGGTTGTCCGGCAGCAGCCGGTATTCCACCAGCTCGGCCTCCTCAGTCGTCACCTCCAGCGCCTTCACGTTCAGTTCGTCGGACACGATGCCGGCCAGGCGTAGCAGGCGGTCCTTCTGCGCCGGATCGGGCAGGACGACCAGCGCCCGGGCCAGCGGCTGGCGTAGCTTGACGTTGGCGCTGTTGCGGGCGCTGTGCCCCAGCGTCACGACCTGGCGGGCCAGCGCCATATCGGCCAGCAGCTCGCCATCGATCGCCTCGGCCGCGGGTTGGGGCCAGTCGGTCAGGTGCACGCTCACCGGCGCGTCCGTATCCACGGATCGCACCAGGTTCTGGTACATCGCCTCAGTCAGGAACGGGACGAACGGCGCCAGCAGCCGGGCCAGTGTGGTGAGCACGCCGTACAGCGTGTCCAGCGCGGCCGGATCGCCATCCCAGAAGCGGCGGCGGGACCGGCGCACGTACCAGTCGCTCAGATCGTCCAGGAACGTCTCCAGCTCCTGGGTGGCGCCAAAGGCGTCGTAGTCCTCCAGCCGGTCGGTGACCTTCCCGATGACCTCGTGTAGCCGGGAGATGACCCAGCGGTCGAGGGGCTGGGTGTTCGGGGATTGGGGGTCGGGAACGGCCTGCCACTCCTTAGGATGCCAGTCGGGAGTCAGGTTGGCATAGGTGACGAAGAAGGCGTAGACGTTCCACAGCGGCAGGATGAAGCGGCGGCGCACCTCGTCGGCCAGCTTGTAGCCGAAGAGCAGGTTGGCCTCCGGCCGATGCGAGCAATACATCCAGCGCATGGTGTCCACGCCGATGGTATCGGCCGCCTCGTTGAACTCGATCATGTTGCCCCAGGACTTGTGCATCTCCCGGCCGTCTTCGCCTAGCAGCGTGGCGAACCCCAGCACGTTCAGGAACGGCGGTCGACGCTCCAACACGGTGCTCATGGCCAGCAGCGAGTAGAACCAGTTGCGGAACTGGCCGGGGAACGACTCCGTGATGAAGTCGGCCGGGAACCACTTCTCCCAGTACGCTCGGTCGGTGCGGTACCGCAGCGTGGAGAAGGGGACGATGCCCGCGTCCAGCCAGGGATTCCCCACGTCCGGGATGCGGCTGATGAGCTCGCCACATTTGGGGCAGCGGATCTTCACCGCGTCGATCCACGGCCGGTGCGGGGTATGTCCCTCGAACGTGTCCCACCCCTCGACGGCTCGCTCCTGCAACTCCTCCTCGCTCCCGATGACCTCGAAGTGGCCGCAGTTATGGCACTCCCAGATGGGCAGCGCCAGTCCCCAGTAGCGCTTCTTAGAGATCATCCAGTCGTGCATGTTGCGCAGCCAGTCCAGCTCCCGCTCCAGGCCGAATTCGGGGATCCACCGGATCTGCCGGGTGACCTCCATCATCTGGTATCGCAGCTCGTCCATGGAGATGAACCATTCGTCCACCAGCCGGAAGACCAGCGGCGTGTGGCAGCGCCAGCACTCGGGATAGCGGTGGGTGTACGGCTCCAGGCGATAGAACAGCCCCTTCTCCTTCAGGTTCTCCACGATGGGCTCCGTCACGGCGCCCACGGCGCGCCCGGTGAGCCAGTCGAAGCCGTCCACATAGACGCCGAACTCGTCTAGCGGGGCGATCACCGGCAGGTTGTGCTCCTTGCTGAGCTGAAAGTCCTCGGCGCCACACCCGGGGGCGATGTGGACGATCCCCGTGCCCTCCTCCTCGCCCACCTCGTCCCAGGGGATGACCCGATGCTGCTCCGGGACGCCGGCCTCTCGCACGGCGGTCAGTTCGTCGAAGGGACCCTCATAGGTCCATCCGATCATCTCCGACCCCTTGATCTTGCCCAGAACCTCGTAGGGGCCCTTCAGCGCGTGTCGGGCTGCGCCCTCGGCCACGTAGTAAACCCACGTGCGGCCGTCCTCGTCCGTCTGGCGCACGCGCAGGTAGGTCAGGTCGGGGCCGACCGCCGCGGCCACGTTGCTGGTGAGCGTCCACGGCGTGGTCGTCCACACGAGCAGCGCCTCGCCGGGGCGATCGCGCAACGGGAAGCGCACGGTCAGCCCGGGATCGGTGCGCTCGGCGTAGCCATCGGTCACGATCTCATGCTGGCTGATGCCGGTGCCGCAGCGGGGACACCAGGGCATGACGTCGGTCCCCTTGTAGAGCCACCCGTTCTCCTGGCACCTCTTCAGGAAACCCCAGATCTGGTAGTTGTTCTCGTTGGAGAAGGTGAAGTAGGAGCCGCCCAGCTCGGGCAGGCCCAGCCGCCCCACGATCTGCTCCACCGTGTCGGTCACTGGACCGAGGGGGCCCTCCACCGTGATGACCTGCGATGGGTCCTCGTCCAGCTTGTCCCGCAGCCACCGGAGCTGATCGGGATCGTTCCAGTCCATCCAGTAGCCCAGCCGGATGGACTGCTCCGTCTGCACGGCGGCGTAGGTCAGGACCCGCTCCTTGCACAGCTTCACAAAGCGGTCGATGCCGAATGCCTCGATGTCCCGCTTCGACTGGAAGCCCAGCTCCCGCTCCACGTTCACTTCCACCCACAGGCCCTGGCAGTCGAAGCCGTTCTGCCAGCGCTCGTCGTAACCCTGCATCGCCTTGAACCGCTGGTAGAGGTCCTTGTAGGTCCGCCCCCAGGCGTGGTGCACGCCCATGGGGTTGTTGGCCGTGATGGGACCATCGATGAACGACCAGCGGGGTTTGCCGGCGTTCTTGCGGCGCAGTTGCTCGAACGCCTGGGTCTCGTCCCAGAAGCGCAGGATCTCATGTTCCAGCTTGGGGAAATCCGGTTGTGTCACAACGGGCTTGAAACGCTCGTTTTTCTCTCCCAATGTTCACCTCCTGCCCAATGGCGGATATCCCATCAAAACGTGTTCCGTGTAGATAGCACCACATTGAACCGTGGAGAGCATGTAAGAGCGTGTCTGAGGGTCTCCCTCAACCACCAGCTCCACAGGGGGAGGTGTGGAGGGGATCTCCCCTCCACGGAAACCTCTTTTTTCCTGCCTGCACCTGCCTTTCTCGGCCCTTTCCGAAGGGCCCAGCCGAGGCCAGGCAGGTTGAAGGCAGAAGAAGGGCTTTTTCCGGAGGGGCTCCCCACGGCAGAAGCAATGGCATTTCTCAGACACATTCTAAGGTGGCTCTCCGTGTAAGCCCCCACTATCTTCCTCTGGCAAGGGGGCAGGTGTGGAACCCTGTCCTCCCGGTTGGGTCTGTGAAGATGCCTTGTTGGGCTTCCCACCTTACCTTGTCTGTTTTCCTCTGGTGAGGGGGCAGATATGGAAATCTGCCCTCCTGGTTAGGTCTAGGAAGGGTTTCATGTAATCGCCGAAAGCCATCCGATCCTCCTGGTGTGGAAGCCGGCCCTCCCGGTTGGGTTCTGTGAAGATGCCCTATGGGGTCTCACACCTGCACCGCCTTCCAGCGCCCGCTCCGAAACCGCAGGAAGTTGAGCGCGCCGCGCAGGCTGAGGTCGATGGCCATGACCGTCCAGGCGCCCTGGAGCCCCCAGCCCAGGACGAGGACGACCAGCGCCCCCAGCGGGACGCGGATCAGCCAGAGCGCGGCGCCGGTGATCAGCATGGGCGCCCGGGTATCCCCGGCCCCTCGCAGCGCCCCGGCGAAGATCATCATCGCGGCCAGCATGGGTTGCACGAACCCGATCAGGCGCAGCGGCCCCGTGGCCAGGGCGATCACCTCGGCGTCGTCGGTGAAGACGCTCACCAGCGGCCGGGCGAAGAGGATGAAGACGACGCCCATCAGCCCCATGATGGCCGCTCCCAGGGCGTATGAGACGTAGCCGTAGCGTTCGGCCAGGCGATCGTCCTGCGCGCCCAACCCCTGTCCCACCAGCGTCGTGGCGGCCACGGCGAAGCCGAACCCGGGCATGAACGAGAGCGACTCCGTGTTCAGGGCCACGGAGTGAGCGGCATAGGCGGTGGTCCCCAGCGCGGCCACGATGCGGACGAAGGAGATCTGTCCCAGGCGCAGGAGCAATTGCTCGGCGCCGGAGGGCAGGCCGACGTGCAGGATTCGCCCGATCGTCGATAGGTTGGGAGCCCACGGCAGGCGCTGAAGCCGGAGCCCGGATCGCCCATGGAGCAGCGCTCGAAGGACCAGCGCCCCTCCCAGACCCCGTCCCACCGTCGCTCCCAGGGCGGCCCCGACCACGCCGAGTTGTGGGAGCCCGAAGGTCCCGTTAATCAACACCCATGCCACGACGATATTGACCCCGTTTACCAGCATCATGATGCGCAGGGGGGTGCGTGTGTCCCCCGCTCCCCGCAGACAGGCGTTGCCTACGAACATCAGCGTCGAAAGCAGGAAGGTGACCGAGACGATGCGCAGGTACTCCGTGCCCAGCCTCAGCGCGTCGTCCCGGGCGCCCATCAGGTATAAGGCCCGGTGAGCGAGCCCCACCCCCAGCAGGGTCGTAACGATGCCGATGACGCCGCCGAGCAGCATGGACTGGCCCAGCACGCGATTAGCGGTGCGGAAATCGCGTGCCCCCACCGCTCGGGCGATGAGCGCCGTGCTCCCCGTCGTGACGGCGGCGACCAGCGCGATGGTCATCATGATGAGCTGGGTGGATAGCCCCACGCCCGTCAGCGCGGCGGCGCTCAGATGGCCGACCAGGAACGTGTTCACGATGCCGACGGCCATGTTCAGCATCTGCTCGCCCACGGCCGGCAGGGCCAGGGTCAACACCTCTCGGGCGATCGACTCGCCTGGCGGGTGGGCGTGGACCCGATGCCCCAGATCACGCAGCCGATGCGGCAGCGAGGGCAACGCCGGGCGACTCATGACAACTCGATCACCAGCCGCTTGTTAATGCGCCCCTTGCTCTTGTAATCGACGATCTGGATTCGGCCGACCTCCCGGGTGTTGGCGACGTGCGTGCCTCCGTCCGCTTGCAGGTCCAGGCCGACGATCTCCACCGTGCGCACCTCGGTGATGTGCTCGGGCAGCAGGTTGATCTTGGTGCGGATGAGATCGGGGATCTGGAACGCCTCCTCCCGGGGCAGGATGCGGATGCGAACATCCCGGGCGGCGTCCACTTCCCTGTTGATCTTCTCCTCGATCTCGTGCACCAGGTCGGCATGCATGTGCTCGAACTCAAAGTCCATGCGGGCCCGGCCGGGCTGCATGTTGCCGCCGGTCACGGCCGCGCCGTAATCGCGCCAGATGACGCCGCACAGGATGTGCAGCGCCGTGTGCGTGCGCATGAGCGCGTAGCGTCGCTCCCAGTCCAGCCGGCCGGTCACCTCCG
The DNA here is from genome assembly GCA_013152435.1 of Chloroflexota bacterium. NCBI lineage: Bacteria > Bacillati > Chloroflexota > Chloroflexota bacterium. The sequence goes on from JAADGJ010000148.1 coordinate 9,627, forward strand.
CGCCCACGGCCGGCAGCTCCCCTCCCTGCGAGAGGTCCAGGGTGTGCCAGACCGCGTCCCCGGTCCGCTTCACGCGGGTGACCGGGATCGCCTGCCCCGCGATCTCCAGCCAGCCCGTGTCGTGGGGCTGACCGCCGCCGCCCGGGTAGAAGGCCGTCCGATCCAAGGCGACGGCTCCCGCTTCCTCGTCCACCTCCGTCACCCGGGCGGGGAATTCTCGCAGATAGCTGTCCGTCAGATAGAGTAGCTCCGTCATGTCCGCTCCCTCGCTTGGTGATGGCGTGTCGCCTCCGGTGAAGATGCCGTGAGGGGTATAGGGCGGATGCCTGCTCGCCTCTATCGCTATCTCACGGAACCCCACCGTTTGAGTAGGCTATCGTTTGGACAGTGGATACCAGAGTCGGTGCATGTAGTCTTGGCACCCCATCTTTCGCCAGAAGGCCTGGGCTGCCGTGTTCCGGGCGGCCACGCTCAGCTCGACGTGGTCCGCCTCCTGCTCCTGGAACCATGCGACCAGGTGCTCGAACAGCGTCCGGCCGATCCCCCGACGCCGCGTGTCCGCGGCGACGCAGATGTCAGATACGTAGCCGTATCGGGCGGGTTGAAACACGGGAGGTGGGGTCTGCATGTAGCCGACGATGTAGCCCACGACCCGGCCTTTGGCCTCGGCGACGAGCACACACGCGTCCTCCTGTTCGAGGATGTTTTGCATGTATTCCCGCCAGGGATGCGTCCCGTCGGGCGCTGGACGGATGCGCGCATCGAGCCCGGCGTGGAAGCGCATCATCTCCTCCCATAGCTCCGTCAGGACGTCCATGTCCTGTGGAACAGCTCGCCGTATCGTGCAGTTGTCTCTCGTCCCCTGAGCCTCCATGGCGCCTTTCCCCAGGATTATCTCAAGCTTTGCCTTCCGGGTAGTGGAGGACATTGCCCTCCGCTACCCGCACAAGATACAGAGTCGTGCTGCAAAAAAGCCATGTATCTGGACCATCAAACGAAAAGCCCCCGTCCCCAAAGGGGACGAGAGCTCCCACTCGCTCCCGCGGTACCACCCCTGTTAGCGCGACATGTTTGCGCTCCCTCTGTGGAGGACCATCATCCTCCCGTGGTGGATAACGGACCACGACCCCGGCCAAGTCTACTGGTGAGGGGCTCCTGACCCCTCACGTTCGGTTGGCGGCTCCGGAAGGATTTTCGGCGTGGGGTTCGCACCCGGCTCCCACCTTCCCCGGGCTCTCTGTGCCGAACGGTCCGCGCCTACTCGTTTCCATCATCGCCTTTCAGGGCACCGTTTTGTGCAATACGACTATACCACGGGCCTCCGGGTGCGTCAAACCTGCGCTCTCTTGGCATGCACAGCAAGCCGTGGCTGCCCTTGTGACTGCCCCATAGGCATCAATTCAAGCGGTACGGAGGCATGATCCTGCGTCCTTGGGGTGGTTTGGAGGGGCGTCAGCCCCTCCAAAGAAATCCATTTTCAGCCCTTTACCTGCCCCGTGGGGCCGGATGCCACGGGCCGAGGTCCCAATCAGGCAGGTAAAGGCGAGAAGAAGCTTTTCCTTTGCGGAGGGGAAGCCCCTCCGCACCTCCCCTTCCAAGCGCGATTGCTCTTGGAGGGGAAATGGTGGCAAGCGAGGGTCCCACTTGTGCTGTTAAGTTGATGCGCATGGGACAGGCCTTGTGGCTGCCCCTGGGCGCCCACGAGGGGCGCCCCTACTGGGTGGCGATGAGGGGGATGTACAGGGCATGTTGGGACTGCGGCACGGAGGCAAAGGTCTGCCGGGTGGCCTGGGCTTCCAGCGGATGTGCGCTGGCGGCCGCATAGCCTGCTCCCACGTTGGGCTGGGCGGCGGGCAGGATGTAATACCACACATCGAACGTCAGGTTCGCGTTGCTCTGGCTCACCAACACGCCCGGGTCCGCGTAGGACTTATGGTCGCCGGTATCGGCGCTGCTCCAGGCACTGTCATCCCTGTAGTACGTTTGAGGCGTCCCGCCCAGCGGCGACGGATCGATGATCTGGACGATGGTGCCCAGGGAGGGATGGCTGACCTGGTTCCACGCGCTGAAGGGAGTGGCGGGCACTGCGTCGGCGTGACCGTCCACGGCGACCCCCGCGGGGGTGTTGGCGTCATAGTAGGTCCCGCCCACTATCGCTGGCGAGAGGTCGGCCGAGTAGCGGAACAGGTCCAGCGTGGCGATCACATCGCTCAGGTCGAGGCTCACATGCTCGTAGAACATGCTCTGGTAGTTCGTGAGGGTGAGGAGGATCCACGTTTGTGAAGTCTCATCGTCGTACCCCACGAAGTGCGTGATGGTGCGGACATCCCCGTCGCGAATCGAGTGCCAGTCGCTTCGGGGATCGACCATGACGAGTTCATCCTCGGTGATCGAGAGGCCGCTCGCCTGCACGCGTACCTTGGTCCGGTCGAGTACGTCGGTTGTGCTGCCGAATAGCTTCAGGGTCTCGGCGATGAGGTTGGCCTTTTTCATGGTCAGTTGATAGATGCTGCTGGAGGCCGTATACTCGCTGAAGTTCACATAATCGCGCGTCGTGCTCTTACTCAGGGTAGTGGACCGGTAGAGATAGACCCAGCAGCGCTCCTGAGGGTGGAGGGGATCGGTGACCAGGATCTCGTAGCGTGCGTGGCTGCGGGCGCTTGCGTCCGCGATCCATGGGGCGGTCTGGGCTTGCTCGCCGCAATCCCGGGCCATGAAGGCGAGCTCATCGTCCCCGTCTAACAGGCCGTCTTCGGCTGAGACGTAGATGCCTCCCTGTACCTCGTCGAACTGCCAGGGGATCTGTTCCCAGCCGCTGGCCTTGTGGTACGCGTAGAGGAAGAGCTCGTCGAGTGGGACGCCGGACCACGCGGGCATCCGATCGCCGGTGAGGACCACCGGATCCAGGGTGCGGGATATGGCCGCATGGCCCTCCTGGCCGAGCGCCGAGCTGGTGGGCGTCGGCGCCAGCATGAGGATAAGGGCTGTGAGCATGAGGAGATGGGTTTTCACGGGTTCCTCCTGAATACTCGTGGTTGTGGCTGAGACGTGATATCTGTATCAATGATCGGATCGTGTGAGACGGCACTGGAGGCTTACTTTGCGATGGCGGGCAGATACACGTGAAATCCGTTCCCGGGGGACTCCGATCGGTATGCGTACTTGATGATCCCCGCGTGGTCGTCGTAGTAGCCGATATGCGGCCGGCCGTCGTCGTCCAGGTATAGGGAGGTGTAGACGCCCACGCGGTAGTAGTTGGGATAGCTGTCTGGGACCTCGAAGTGCCAGCCTGTGGCGTCCTGGTAGGCGTACTTGAGATCGCCGTGAGTGCTGTCGTAGTAGCTGATGTGGGGATGTCCGGCCCCATCCAGCGCCAGAGAGGTGTAGAGCCCGACATCATCTGTGGCATCCACCGTCACCCGATGCCAGCCGGCGGCGTCCTGGTAAGCGTACTTGAGGTTCTTCCTGCTGGCATCGGCGTAGCTGATGTGGGCATATCCGGCCGCATCCAGCGCCAGCGAGGTCCACAGCCCGACGTTCCAGAATCGGTCCACCAGCGTGGTGTGCCATCCAGCGGCGTCCTGGTACGCATACTTGAGATCCTTTTCGCTCTCGTCGGCGTAGCTGATGTGCGCGCGGCCGGCCGCGTCCAGGACCAGCGAGGTGTATGAGCCCACGTAACCATCCTCCACCGTCTCGTGATGCCAGCCGGCCGCGTCCTTGTAGGTGTGGAACAGGCCCAGGAATGTGTAATTGCCGCGCGTGTAGCTGATATGCGGGTAGCCGCTCCGATCGATGGCCAGGGAAGGATACTTGACGTCGGCGAGAGGGAGATCCTCGTAATGCCAGCCTGCGTCGTCCCGGTAGCCGTATCGCAGCGTGTTGGCGCCCTCGATGTCGTTGTCGAACACCACATGGGGGCGTCCAGCCGCGTCCACAGCGATGGCATTATGCACGCCCAACTGGCCGGTCACATTCAGCCTCTCGACGTGCCATCCGGTCGCATCTCGATAAGCGTATCGGTACTCGTGAGGGCTGTTGTCGGTGAAGTAGATGGCATGGGGCCGGCCGTTCTTGGACCAGGCCATGTGAGCCCATCGGCCGGCCCTTCCTCCGGTGCGGATGGTCAACTGGCTGTTCCAGGTGACGCCGCTTGGCGATGCGTAGTAGATCTCCTGATTGGATCGATCGTATGCGATGTGCGGCTGTCCGCTGCTGTCCAGGGCCAGGGCGACGGAGCCCCCTCGGAAGTCATCGGTGACGGTGGCGATGGCCCATTGGGATGCGTTTTTGCGGGCGTATCGGACCACCTTGCCCTGGGGATTCCCATAGGCGATGTGGGGCGTATATGGGGAGGTGCGTTCCAGATCCAGGCTGGGGGCCGTGACGCTGCCGGGCGCTTCCACGGTAGTCGTATGCCATCCGCTGGCGTCCTGGAAGGCGTATTTCACCGCGCCGCCGGCCTGATAGGCGACATGAGGGCGCCCCGATCCGTCCACCGCCAGCGAGCAGCGCGAGCTGGATGAGATGCCCGTATCGACGATCGCGATGTCCCACGCCGAGCCGGTCCAACGGGCGTGCTTGTAGCGCTGATGGGCCTCGTCGTAATAGACGACGTGCACGGCGTAAGGCGGCGTGGGGGCGACCGCCAGCGATGTATACTTCCCGACCCCCATCGCGCCGTCTACGGTAGTCGTGTGCCAGCCGGCGGCGTCACGGTAGGCCACCTTGAGGTGTTGGTGGGTCGCGTCGTAGTAGCTGATGTGCGGGTAGCCGTTCGGGTCCAGGCCGATGTCGGCCCATTGCCCCACATCCCCCTCGCTATCGATCACCTCGATGTGCCAGCCGGCGGCATCCTCATAGGCGTATCTGAGGTCATGATCCCATGCGTCATGGTAGGCGATATGAGCCCGGCCGGCGGGGTCCAGGGTCATCGCCCCGTCGCCATCCAGCAGGTGTGAGCCGTCCACCGTTTCGTTGTGCCAGATTGCACCCTCCCGATGGGCGGCACGAAGGTGGAGCATGCCGTAGACGAGGTGCGGTCTGTCGCTCGCGTCGATGCGCAACCAGCGGCCATAGTTCCGGCCGACCATTCCCCCGTCGATATCCTCGATCTGCCAGGAGGCGGCCATCGATCGTTCGGCCTCCGGCCGAGCCGTTTGGGCGGCGATCTTCCCCGGGACCATGAGGATCTCTCCCGCCAGGGCGATGGCGGTGCACACGTACAGGACATGTAGGAGACACCTGGGCCGCATGGCTATCCTCCCGATCAGGCGGTATCAGTCATCGTGGAGTGATCTCGCATAAGGGCGCCCGGAGGTAGGCTCCCTTATCCCTTCACAGTCGTCTATAGCATAGTGGACTGCCAGGTAACTGACACCGGGGTGGGGACGTGCCACGCTGGAGGGCTGGAGAAAAGAGGGGAAGCCTGAAGGGGCGCCGGCTACGTAGGGGCGACGCATCCTATCTATGACGCCAATTCTGGGGTATGCGCTTCCCACATCAGAGACGCCGACGCCTGTCTCAGAGCGTGCCTGAAAATTTGCCGCAAGGTGTCTAAGGGGGCTCCCCCAACTACCAGCTCCACAGGGGGTGGTGTGGAGGGGATCTTCCCTCCACGGAAGCCTCTTTTTCCTACCTGCACCTGCCTTTCTCGGCCCTTTCCGAAGGGCCCAGGCCGAGGCCAGGCTGGTTGAAGGCAGAAGAAGGACTTTTTCCGGAGGGGCTCCCCACGGCAGAGGCAACGGCATTTCTCAGACACACTCTCAGCGAGGTCTCTGGGGATGCGTCGGGGAGATCAAGGCGATCGAGGTCGTTTCGTGGTGGGCCGTCAGAATCGTCCCACTCGCGGCGGCCCCAGATCACTGGACAGCATCAGGGCATCGAAGCATCGCTTCATCAGGTCGAGCTTCAGTGATGACCTGCCGGGGTCGAACCACAGATTGTGGAACTCGTGTGGGTCCTCCTGCAGATCGTATAGCTCACCGATCTCGTGGCCGTGGTAGATGCACAGCTTGTAGCGCCCATCGAAGATCATGGTCCCATGGCTGGCATACGGCCGGGCCAGGGAGTCGTGATATTCGGACAGGACGAAGTCCCGATGGTAGTGAGGGTCGGCCTGCCCCGTTAGAATGGGCAGCAGGGATCGGCCGTGCATGTCGTCGGGGATGGGCAGCCCGATGATCTCCATCAGCGTGGGCACGATGTCAGTCAGCTCGACCAGGGCGTCGCTGCGGAGCCCCTCCTGGAAGTGGCCCGGCCAGGAGAGGATCAATGGGATGTGGACCGCCCCCTCGTAGAATCGACATCCCTTGAAGAGCAGCCCGTGATCCCCCAACATTTCGCCGTGATCGCTCATGAAGATGATGATGGTGTTCTCCCGTTGGCCGGAGGCCTCCAGCGCGTCGAGCATGCGTCCCACCTGGTCGTCGATCAGCTCGATCTGGGCGTAGTAGGCGGCGACCATGCGGCGGGCGTCGTAGTCGTGGGGGGAGCGGGGCTCCTCCGTCTGGTGATCGATCCCTCGGAACGCCAGCTGGCTTTCCATCTCCTTCGGATCGAACAGGGGCATGGGCATGGATGCCACGTCCATCCGCTCCAGGTATTCAGGAGGCGGATCGAAGGGTGGGTGCGGGTCGAAGGGGTTCACGCTCATGAGCCAGGGGCCCTGGCGCGGCTCCGTCATGAAGGCGATGGCCTCGTTGGCGCACCAGGTGGTCTGATGATAGCGGGCCTCGATCCCCGGGCTGTAGAGTTCACCGCCGTCCCAGCCCTCCAGCTCTCTGGCCCCATAGGCGCGCTCCCACTCGATCCCCTGATCATGCAGCCATCGCTGGTAGTCGTGTCGATCCGTGGGCCAGAAAGGCTCCGGGTGCGGATGGTGGCTCCAGCGGAACACCCGGTATCCATCGTCCGGGCGTTGCTCGACGCGATTGTGGGCGGCGGACAGGTGCAGTTTGCCGGCCAACCCGCAGTCATATCCGATCTTTGCCAGCGCCCGCGTGATCAGCTTTCTCGCCGCGGCGGGCGGGAAGTAGGCATTGCCGTTGCGATGCACGTGCAGTGTGCTGGGGTAGTAGCCCGTCAGGAAGCTTGCCCGGCTGGGCGTGCAGATGGGATTTTGGGCGTAGGCGTTGAGGAAGGCCACGCCCTCGCTCACCA
>JAADGJ010000149.1 GCA_013152435.1 Chloroflexota bacterium
TCAGCAACACAGCGATAATGACGATCACTTTTCTCATAACGCAAACCCTCCTCGCATACGGATATCGTAAAGTTTGAAACTACGCGAACACATCAACGCAAGGGTGGCCCTTGCCTGCTAGAAGGATAGCGGATTTCCCCGGGTAAGACAATACTCCCTATGGAGTATTCGCCCACGATCCGGCCCATTCCCGCCTGAGGACCTCCGGGCCGGGGAAACATTCCCCCTCATCCCCCTACCACCTTTGGAGTATTCCGGCGACTTCGCCGCCGGACGCCCTCATCAAGGGGATAACAGGCACCTGAAAGCGCATCGGAAACCTCATCGCCAGGATCTCTGAGGGCCTCCCTCAGCGACACGTTCCACGGGGGGAGCATGGAGGGAATCTCCCCGTCCACAGAAGATCCTCCTTCCCGCACGCTCTGGGGAGCAAGATCCTTGCGGCCTATGCCGCCTCCCGCTCTCGACCCGGTTGACGCCGGCGTCGCGAGAACGGCGAGGACAAAAGCTGGGTCAGCAACTCCAGCTCGGCCAGTCCAAACGCGCGCGCGATCCCCACATAGATGACTGCGCCGACCAGGCCGGAGAGGGACAAGACCAGGAGCCGCTCGAGCCCCCCCGATCCCATGCCCGCGTAGGACACCGACCACCCCGTCCCCCACATCGCCAGGGCCACGACCGCGCAGGCCAGCGCGATCCGCCCCAGATACGTCCACATTCCCAACCCCCGGAGCGAGCCCAATGTCCGCTCGGCCACGCGATAGCTGCGGACCAGGGAGGCGAAGGCGGACAGCGTGTAGGCCAGCGCTAGGCCGGTCACGCCGAGGATGGGCGTCAGCAGGATCGCCAACACGCTGTTCAGGGCGAGGATCCACGCCATGTGAATCAACGGGATCCGGGCATCGCGTCGGGCGTAGTGCGGGGCCAGGAAGATCTGGACCAGGACCAACGCGGGGATGCTGAAGATGTATATCCGCAACAGGCCCGCGATCTGGACGCTGGCCGCGGCATCAAAGGCCTTGCGCTCAAACAGAAGCCGGATCAGCGGCAGGCTGAGCACCGCGACCGCCGTGGCTACAGGCCACGTGACGAAGCTCAGCAACCGGAACCCCATGGCCATGACCTGGCGCATCCGATCCAGGCGTCCTTCCCGCGCGGCCGTCGACAGATCCGGCAGGATGGCCGTAGAGACGCTGTTGGCGAAGAGCTGCCACATGGACATGGAGACCCGCTGCGCATACGAGAGGGCGGTGATGCTGCCGGGGGGAAGGAACGAGGCGAGGAAACGCTCCAGGATCGTCCTGGTCCGCCGTATCGCGACGCCGCTCATGCGCTGGGCGACGAGCCGGAAGGACTCCCGTAGAAGGGGCTCCCGGGGATCCCAGGCCGGCCGCAGGGATCCACCGGCCCACAGGACCGCCCCTCCCAGCCAGAGCATCTGCAGGGCCGCCCCGCCGAGATATCCCCAGGCCACGGCGGGGATGCCCACCCTTGTGCCCAGGGCGATCATGACCAGGAGCGAGGCGCCATAGCGCACCAGGTTACCCGCGGAGGAGCTCACATAATGATCCCGGGCGATGAGGGCAGCCCGCATCACCTCCGAAAGCCCCAGGAAGGGGATCATCACGAACAGGATCCGGGCTAGCCAGGCCGCCAGCGCCTGCTGCTCGGCCCCCACGCCGGCGCCCACCACGCGCAGCATCGGCGATGCCAGCAATACCCCTAAAGCGCTCACGGCCAGCAGGACCAATGCCCACGTGGTCGCGATCAACCGAAAGGGGCGCCAGGGCGTGGCCTCCCCCCAGGTCTCGTTTTGTGCCTGGGAGAAGATCGGGATCAGCACCACCTGCATGGACCCGGCCAGGATCATGGCGACGAATTGCGGGATCGTGTACGCCAGGAAGAAGGCATCGGTGCGGAGGCCCAGGCCAAACATGGCCGCCATGGCCACGTCCTGAGCCAGGGCAGCCAGGACCCCCAACGCGTTGAAGCCGGAGAGGGTGGTCGCGTTCTTCGTTACACGCCGCCCGATCTCGGCCAGCTCACCCAATGGGATATCTCTCCCGCCAGGCCAGCCACAGCGCGCCCAGGAAGCCTACCAGCACCCCCACGAACCCGCCCAAGACGGTATTGAAAAGCGGCCGAGGGGAGATCGGAGCAATGGGCGGAGAGGCCGGATCCACGATCAACATCCAGCTGTCGGACTGGAGGACATCTTTGGTCTGAGTCTCCGCTTCCTTCAGGGAGAGGATAATGTAGCTCTCCTCCGCCAGCGCCTGCTCGCGAACGAGGGCGGCGAGCTTTTGATCCTGCGCGCTCAAATGCTCCGTGAGGGTCGCCAGGTCCGCCTGCAGGCGACGGATGACCTCATCCAGGCGACCCTGCTCCTGTTGCAGCATCGCTCGCGCCTCGCCGACCGTGCCCCGGCGCAGAGCCTCCAGATCCAGCGGCCCCCTGGCCAGTACATCCGATAGGGACAGCAGCTCCAGGGGAAGCTCCTCCGCCGGGGCGGAATCGGGCCTCTCCCCAGCCGCGTCCAACACCATCGCCACGGCGTCACGAGCCGCCAGGTAGAGCCCCAGCGTGTTGTTCTTGATCTGCAGGGCCTGCCCCAGCGCGCCATATCGCTCGTACAGGCCGAACAGGTTCTCCCGCTGCGTCAGGCCGGTCCTGCGGGAGAGCGGCTCCAGGTACTGGACGTTATCCACCAGCCCCATGCCGGTGGTCGATCGAAACTCCTGCAGCGCCTTCTCCGCATCCTCAAGCCGCTGCTGCGCCATCTCCAGGGACCGCTCGATGTCGGCCTTGTTCCCGGGCGAGAGATCGTACAGGGAGTTGATGTACTCCACGTACTTGCTCGCCCAGACGTTGGCCAGCTCCTGGGCGAACACCGGATCGTCGCTCTGGGCGGTGATCCGATAGAGCGCTGAGGAGCCCTGCATCTGCGAGATGTGGATCTTCTCCCGCAGCATCCCTGGCTGCCTCAGGCGCGGCGGGACGCGATCCCCCATCTCCTTCAGGACGACCTCCTCCAGCGCCTGCGTCCTCGCCAGAGCCATGAAGGTCCGATGCAACTCCCGGCTGAGCCCCAACTCCGTCGTGGAGAGTAGACGTGAGTCAAACTGGGGCCGCAACTTCGGCGTGGTCACCAGGATCGTGGTGGTCGCCTCATATGTCTTCGGGAGGAAGGCGGTCCACACGAACCCCACCACAGCCCCCAAGACGGCCAGCCCCACGATGAGCCACCAGCGGCGGCGCAAGCTGATTAGGTACCGCTCGACCTCCGGAAAGCCTTCCATGAAACACATCCTCCGCGTGTCCGAGACACAGACACGGTTAATTTCAAGCCCCTCCGCTTCAAGGCGCTGGGTGGCACGCCCTCACGGAATGGGTAAAAGGCCCCCAACGGTCCCCTCAGAGGGACGTCAGAGCCTCCGAAGGGTCCCATTTTCATCTCCTGAACGGAGTATACCACATCCCGGCTCGCGCCGGGGACGAGCCACACGACGCTCACCGGCTCAACAGATCCTCGTACAGCGCCAGGGTCCGCTCGGCGATGCGATCCCACCCGAACTGCGACTGTACTAGCCGATAGCCGGCCTTCCCCATCTCCACCGCCCGCTCCCCATCGCGCAGGATCTTCCGCAGGGCCTCCGCCAGGGCGTCGGGGTCGCCCGGGGGGACCAGGTAGCCCGTCTCGCCATCTCGCACGGTCTCCGCCAGCCCGCCCACCGCGGAGGCCACCACCGGCCGCTCGAACGAATACGCCATCAGCAGGACGCCGCTCTGATAAATGCGCCGGTACGGGAGCACCACGGCGTCCGCGGCCCGAAAGTAGTAGGCCACGTCCTCGTCCGGGATGTACTCGATCCGAGCGCGCACGTGCCCCTCAAGCCCTAGGCCCTCGATGAGCCGGGCATACGGCCGCCAATCGTCCTTCCACACCTGTCCGGCGATCACCAAGATCAAACGGGGATGGGTCTCGACAAGTTTCGGCAGCGCCCGCAGGAGCACGTCGAGCCCTTTCACGCGCTTGATCTGGCCGAAGAACAGGAGAATCGAGGCATCCTCGGGCAGGTTGAAGCGCTGGCGCGCCTCCACGCGGTCGGGAAGCTCCTCATCCCGATAGGGCAGGTAGTGCCCGTGAGGGATCACCCGCACCACCGACGAGGAGACGGGGAATGCGGCCAACAGCTCATCGCGGCTGTGCCGCGTATGCACGATGAACCCATCGATCTGCCTGTAAAGCGCCCGGAGGACCGCCCGGGTGTGAACCGCAGCGTGAAAGGGGATGACATCGTGGGCGGTGAAGACGATCCGAACGCCGCGACGGCGCAGGCTTTTCAGGAACCAGAGGTCGGCCGGGGCGAGAAGGAAGTAGTGCAGGTGAGCGATCTCAGGGGGATCATGAAGCGCCCGGCGCGCCAGACGGCGCAAGGCGGCCATGTATCGGATGCCGCGCAGGGGCGCGGGCGACCTCCCAAAGATGCGTTGAAAGGGATAGGACACGGCCAGCCGCGCCGGGGGAGCGTGCAGGGCCGTCTCATCGCACGTGAAGAAGCGGACATCCACGCCGAGCTTCTGCAGCTCCTGACACAGGGCGAAGTCATAGTAATGCATGCCCCGGTGTCCCCCAACGGGGTCGATCATCCAGATACGACGCTGCGCCCCCGGCATCCTACGCGCCCTCCCCGCCTCCTGCCGCCATGTCCAAGTCGAGCAAACCGCCCTCCTCTTACCAGAAACTTCGCGTAAGCGCAAGTTTCCGTCATCCGGGCACGGGCCACCCATGCTCAGGCCCTTCCACGATCAGTTGCCAAAAGCAGGTCGCGGTGGTATAGTCTCGCCCGGCGGTACCAGAACGGCTTCACGCCACCCTGCCGACCGGAGGTTACCGTGATCCCGCGCTCTCGGGCGCAACAACATGGGCTGGCCCTGGTGAGCTATGGGCTCCTGAGCCTGATCCTCACGTATCCCCTGATCCTGCGCTTCACCACTCACGTACCCGGCGACGGCATCGATGACCCCGCTCTTACCTGGAACCTGTGGTGGGTCCGATACTCCCTGCTGGAGCTGCACGCGTCCCCCTTCTACTGCCGCTGGATGTTCTGGCCCATCGGGATCAACCTGGCGTTCTACACGCTGACCGTGTTGAACGGCCTGCTGGCCATCCCGCTGCAACTGGCATGGGAGGTCGTGCCGGCCTCCAATCTTCTGCTTTTGCTCTCTTTCATCTTGAGTGGCTACGGCACCTTCCTGCTGGTCAGACAGGTGTGGGGAAGCCGCCGGGACGTCACGCCCGAAGCGCTCTGGTCGACCGCCTGGTTCGCGGGCCTGATCTACGCGTTCGCCAGCAACAAGCTCTTCTACGCGGCCCTGGGACAGTTCAATATCGCCAGCTCGCAATGGGTTCCCTTCTGCGCGCTGTACGTCTGGCGCGCCGGGCAACGGCAGGGCTCGTGGCGGGATGCGCTGCTGGCGGGACTGTTCCTCGGGTTCCAGGCGTGGGCGGAGGCCACCTACGCCTCCTTCCTGTTGATCTTCATCGCCCTCTACGCGCTGTGGATCATCGCCACGAGCGCCCGCTCTGGCCGCCCCCTCGCGGCATGGGTCACACGCCTGGCGATCATCGGAGGGGTCTTCGCCCTGCTCATCGCGCCCATGCTGGCCCACATGCTCCCCGATCTGAAGGCCGAGGGCGACTTCTTCGCCTCCGGTGGCGGCTTTGCGGACGTCTTCTCCGCCGACATAGCGGGCTACCTGGTCCCCACGCAGCACCACCCCATCTTCGGGCGACTCGCCGACCGGCTGCCGTTCCCGCACGACAAGGGGCAGCACGTCTACATCGGATACAGCGTCGCCCTGCTGGCGATGGTGGGCATCCTGCGCCGTCCCCGCCGCGCCGCCCTGTTTTGGGCCGCATGCCTGCTCGTCTTCTGGCTCCTCACGCTGGGCCCCACGCTGCGTGTGGCAGGGAATGACACCGGGATCCCCGGGCCCTTCGCTCTCGTGGCCCGATTGCCGTTCTTCAAGGGCAACCGTTACCCCAGCCGATACGCCGTCATGCTGCTCCTCAGCGCGGCCGTGCTCGCGGCCCGAGGGCTACAGACCCTCCTCGAGCGCCTGCCCCGCCTCCGGCCCGGGGCTCTCCTGGGGATCGCCTCCGTCCTCTTCCTGGCGGAACATCTGGCGATCCCGCTGCCGCTCAGCGACATGCGCGTGCCTGCCATCTACCAGCGGATCGCGACGGAGACGGATGCCACACCGGGCGCGGTGATGGAGCTGCCGCTAGGATGGCGGAACGGCGCGCGCGTGGCGGGGAAGAAAGACGTCATCATCATGTTCGAGCAGTGGTATCAGACCGTCCACCACCGACCGCTGCTGGGCGGCAACACATCTCGCAACCCCGAGTTCAAGTTCCAGTACTTCAGCGAGGCTCCCCTCATCGACCTGCTCGTCGGCCTAGTGAATGCCGCCGACGAGCCCTTCCACCAGGCCCTGCGATCGGAGCTGGCGGCGGTGGAGGCGTGGATCGCCGATCCCGCCCAGGCTCCCCCCGGGTGGCTGGAGGAACAACGCCAGCAGGCCCGCCAGGTCCTGCGCCTGCTGGACATCGCCTATGTGGTCATTCACCGCGATCGCGTCCCGGCCACCCTGGAACGCTACGTGGCCACGATCCTGCCGGTGGAGCTGATCGCGACGGAAGGGGACATCGCGCTCTACCGGGTGCGGCGCGACCAGCTGCCCCCCCTCGACGAGATCGACCTGACCAGCCCGCAGGGGCGGCTGGCCCTGGGCGAGGGGTGGAGCCCGGCGGCCACGCAGCTGGCGGATATCCCCGCCGCCGTGTGGGCCCAGCGACGGGAGGTGCGCCTGCAGGTCCCCGCATCGGCGGATGTCCAGGGGATCGAGATCCGCATGTACGCGCCGGGCCCCGGACAGGAGGCCAGCCTCATCGTGAACGGGCGTGAGGTGGATCGACAACCCGTGCCGGAGACATGGGGATGGGTGCGCTTCACCTGGCGGTCCGCCCTCCATACGGAGGGGATGCTCGCCATGCGGCTGCGGTTCTCCCAACGCTACGATCTGCCGGACATCCTGGCTGATCCGCTGATCCTCCCCGATCGGAGCCGGGTGGGCGGGACCATCGCCATCCGCAGCGCGGGCGAGGAGGTGGGCAACTTCGCCCACATCTACGTCAACGGGGTGGACCGATCGCCGAATCGGCGCGGGTACAACCTGGCGCTCCTGGACCCGACGACCGCCCAGGTGCTCGGGACGGCCTCCTTCGACACGCACGCCAGCGCACAGGCCAGCCAGGCCATGGCTGACTGGCTGCGCTCGGTTCCCGAGGGTGTGTGGGTGCTGGGCGCGGTGAAGGACGAGGCCTCGCTGAACCTGACGGAGCCGGCCGTGCAGGCCCTGCGCGAGATCGGGGTGATCACGGATCTGCGGGGACGGTTCCGTTGGAGCCACGCGTTCATCGGCGCCAGAGGCTGGGAGCCCGGCCGGGCGTGGGAGCAGGTCGAGGCCATCCGGCCGGCAAGCCTGGCGATCGGCGCCCCGCTGAGCCGGCCGGGCGCCGCGGCCGCGGCCACCACCCTGCGAGCGATCCCGGCCACGGATCACGAATGAAGGGGAAAGGGACCTGATTCGGGGATAGGATGATGGATCGCCCCCCTCCCAGAGCAGGCGGAGCTCCCATGCTCCGCCTGCGGTGGCATGGGGGCCGCCGCAGGCGATTCCCCTTGTTCGCGCGCTCAGAGTCTCCAACGGGACCCCGAGGAGGTCCCTTTGGAAATGCGCTCTGCCCTTTGTTGCCCAACACAAAGTTTTATACTATAATTTGGATGTTGCGAGCGCTAACTGTGCTTGCAACGAGGAGTGACGAACGGTGGAAACATCTCAACAGCCGGTTCGAGTCGCCCTGGTGGGGTGCGGATACTGGGGGCCGAACCTGGCCCGCAACTTCTACCAGATACCGGACGCCGAGCTGGTGGCGTGCTGCGACCTGAACGCCCAGACGCTACAGAAGATGGCGCAGCTTTACCCCGGAGCGCGCATGACCAACGATTTCGGATCGGTCTGCGCGGACGAAACCGTGGACGCGATCGCCATCGCCACGCCCGCCCGCACCCACTACGCCCTGGCAAAGGCGGCCCTCCAAAGCGGCAAACACGTGTTCGTCGAAAAGCCGCTCGCGCTCAGCGTTCAGGAGGCGAGTGAACTCGTGGATCTGGCCGAGGCGAAGGGCCGTGTGCTTATGGTCGGGCACATCTTCCAATACAACCCGGCCGTCCGCTACATCAAGCGCCTCATCGATGACGGGGAGCTGGGCCAGATCTATTACCTCTACTCCACGAGAGTGAACCTGGGACGCGTGCAGAGCGATATCAACGCCCTTTGGAGCATCGCCCCCCACGACGTCTCCATTCTGCTCTATCTACTGGGAAGCGAGCCGGAGTGGGTCAGTGCCCGCGGGGCCACGTATCTGACGGATGGGATCGAGGACGTGGTCTTCATCGATCTGGGATTCCCAGGGGAGATCCTGGCGCACGTACACGTCAGCTGGCTGGACCCCAGCAAGGTGAGGCGGATGACCATCGTGGGGAGCAAACAGATGGTCATATACGATGACGTCGCGGACGAGGGGAAGGTCAAGCTTTATGAGAAGGGCGTGTACCGCAAGGAGGAGCCGGGATTCGGAGAGTTCCAATACCGGGTTCACACCGGCGCCATCACGATCCCGAAACTGGACCTCGTGGAGCCCCTGCGGGTGGAATGTGAGCACTTCATACAGTGCGTGAGGGAGAACCGTCGCCCCGAGACGGACGGCGAGAACGGATTGCAGGTCGTCCGCATACTGGAGGCCGCCCATGCCTCTTTGAAGCAAAACGGGCAGCCCCATCCGGTGAAACGCGCACGTGCACAAGCGTAGGGTTTCTGCGGTCTACCAGCTGTACTTCCGCATCGCGGGCGTGGGAGTGCTCGTGGGCAGGATGCGCACGCGTGGGGACACGCCCGCAGGCGGGGCGGATCGCATTCCGATCTCCGGGATCGTCCGGAGCATCGGCGTCGGGGATCGCAGTACCGCCGTCGGGGTCGGACGCACCTCACGAGGCTCGGACAGCACCGGCGGGGCCCACGTCGGCCGCAGAGTGGGCTCCTGCGCCCCTCGCGTCCCCTCCCGGGCGGGCATCGCACCCACGGGGCACGGGACTTTGGGGATACGCAGCACCTGCCCGACGTACAGGCGGCTGAAGACGGAAAGATCGTTCGCCTTCATCAGATCCCACGGCAACACCCGGAACTTGCGAGCCACCTTAAAGAGCCAATCGCCTTTCTGCACCACGTACAGGCAAGCCCCGGAGGCAACGGGCGCCCGGCCGGCCAGGGGAGCGTTCCCGCCTTCAACCTGGAATTCGGCCCGCGACGAACCGCCCGCCGGGGGTACGCCGGGTGAGGTCGGGATGATGAGCTTCTGCCCCACACGAATGAGATTGGGATCGGGGAGATGATTCAGCTGCTGAAGTCTCTCTACGGAGGTGTGATAACGCCGGGCAATGCTGTACAGCGTGTCGCCCGGGCGCACGATGTACGTATCCGGGTTGGACGCGGCCTGCGCCGGGCTCGCCCACGCCCCGAACCCGCTCGATACGATGAAGATGCAGAGGAACAGTACAGACAGGAATACATAGGTACGTTGCACCTGCATGGGGACCTCAGGGAGTCCCTGCGGGGGACAAAGTGGCGGGATAAGACCGAAAAAGAAAAAACCAGGGATAAAACCGGAAACAAACGCCGCAGGCTCCCTATAGCATAATATACTGGATGAATGGCCCGAAGTCAATAGGTCAAGAGTACGCCAACCGAGAGGATGCCGTGGGGCACGATCATAGGAGCCGAAGTACCATGAAGATAAGCGAATGGGCCCGGATCCTGCCCGGGGTGGAGATCGGGGAGGGGACCCGGGTGGAGGATTTCGTCATCCTGGGACAGCCTCCCCACGGCTCCGATCCCGGCACGGAGACCACGGTGATCGGCAAGGAGGGCATCATCCGCTCCCACACGGTCATTTACGCGGGGAACCGGATCGGGGACCATTTCCAGACCGGACACGGCGTGATGATCCGGGAGCGAAACACCATCGGAGACCGCGTCAGCATCGGGACCGGGTCTGTGGTGGAACACCACGTGACGATCGGCAACCGGGTTCGCATTCACTCGCAGGCTTTCATCCCGGAATACTCCACCCTGGAAGACGATTGCTGGATCGGCCCCAACGTCGTGCTGACCAACGCGCTCCATCCCCTGTGCCCCAAGGCCAAGGCCTGCCTCAAGGGGGCGACTATCCGGCGAGGGGCGAAGATCGGGGCCAACGCCACGATCCTGCCGGATGTGGTCATCGGCGAGGGCGCGCTGGTGGGGGCCGGCGCTGTGGTGGTGGAGGACGTCCCCCCGTATACCGTGGTGGTCGGCAACCCGGCACGCGTCGTGAAACGGGTGAGCGAGCTGGACTGCCCCTACGGACTGATCGATCATCCATACCCGACGTCTGCACCGAGATCTTCCCACTCCTAAGGGGGTTTCATGCGTTTGTGGAGACGCCTGCTGTTCTCTCTCATCCTCATAAGCACCACCCTGAGCGCCTCCCTCCCGGCGGCAAGGGCTCAGACGGAGGCGGGGCAATGGCACCCGTTCACCAATTCGGATGGCCTGGTGGACAACGCCGTCAACGCCGTGCTCCAGGACCGCTATGGCGTGATGTGGTTCGGCACCAACGCGGGCGTCAGCCGCTTCAACGGGGCGTTCACGACCCTACAGGATATCCCACCGCTGCGATCGGGCGTCTTCACGATCCACGAGGCGGGAGATGGAGCCCTCTGGTTCGGGACCAACCAGGGCGCCGTGCGATATGTGCCCGGGACGCAGGAGTGGGAGGCCTTCACCCCCCAACAGGGGCTGGCGGGCAACCAGGTCCTCGCGATCGCCGAGGATAAGCAGGGGAATCTGTGGTTTGGGACGAACGCCGGCGTCAGCCAGTACACCCCAGACTCGGGGGCCTGGATCTCGTTCACGACGGATGACGGGCTCTCCCACAACATGGTCCACGCCATCGCCATCGGCCAGGACCAGACCATCTGGTTCGGTACCGAGAACGGCGTGGACTGGTACGACCCGGTGAAGGACCGATGGGGCCATCTGGGGATCACGGATGGGCTGATCAACGAGCAGGTCTACGCCGTCCTGGCGGACGAATCGGGGAACCTGTGGTTTGGGACGGCCGGCGGGGTGAGCCGTTACCAGCCGTTCACGGGGCGGTGGCGCTCCTTCACACGGGCCGACGGGTTGGGCGCGAACTTCGTATGGTCCATCCTGGAGGATCGCCAGGGACACCTCTGGTTCGGCACCAACGCCGGCGGCGTATCCCATTTCGACCCCTCGACGGGGCGCTGGGAGACCTTCACCACGGATCGGGGGCTGATCGCCAACTTCGTGCGGGACATCTGGGAGGACCGGGACGGCGGGCTGTGGTTCGCGACGTTGGGCGGGGTCACCCTCTACACCGGGCGATCCTGGCGCACCGTCTCCGTCGGCTACGCGGGCGCCGTCGACGTGACCGCCCTCCTCATCGACGATTATCAGCGCCTTTGGGTCGCCACAAACGGGCAGGGGCTCTGGCTATACGACGGGGCCAATTGGACCCAGTTCTCCACCTCCAACGGCACCCTGGGCTCCAACTCGGTGTGGTCGCTGTATCAGGACGCGGAGAACCGGATCTGGGTGGGAACCGGAGGGGGCGGCGTCAGCCTGTGGGATGGGGAGCGGTGGCGCATCTACACCAAATCCAACGGCCTAGCCGAGAACTACGTGACCTCCATTCGCCAGGCCCCCGACGGCAGCATGTGGTTCGGCACCACGGAGGGCGCCAGCCACCTCAACATGGAGACCGGCGAGTGGTGGACGCTGGATGAGGCAGTGGGCCTGCCCGGCCCTCGCGTGAATGCGATCGCGTTCACGCCGGATGGCGATATCTGGTTCGCCACCCACGAACACGGCATCTGCCGCTACAATGGGACGCAATGCCAGGTCTTCACCATGCAGGACGGGCTGGCCGACAACGGGATCGCCACGGGCGCCGTCGTCTCGGACGGAAAGGGAGGGCTCTGGTTCGGCCACTGGCGCGGGGGGCTGAGCCACTGGACCGGAGAGGGATGGGAGCGGGTCGGGACGGCGGACGGGTTGGCCGCCGATCGCGTGTACGCCCTGTACCTGGGCAGCGACGGCAGCCTGTGGGCGGGCACGCTGGGGGGACTGAGCCGATATGACGGCCGCAGCTGGCAGACGTACACCCGCCTGCACGGGCTCCCCAGCAACGAGGTGACCGCCATCGTGGAGACCCGGGACGGCGCCTTCTGGCTCGGGACGATCTCGGGGCTGGCGTGGTACCGCCCGGAACGCACCGCCCCGTGGGTCGAGATCCAGACGGTCAATGGGCGCGTCACCGAGGCGGACTCCCCCGTGATCCCGGAGGGGGATGTCTCCATCAGCCCACCGACCAGCCGCCGGGTGAAAGTGATCGACGGGAACATCGCGATCACCTATCGCGGCGGCGACCTCTGGACCGATGCCGCGGATCTGCTGTACCTCTATCGCCTGAGTCGCGGGGAGGATGGGCGGTGGTCGGCCACCCGGGAGCAGGTGCGCATCTACGAGAACCTGGAGCCGGGGGAGTACACGTTCGAGGTGATGGCCCGCGACCTCGACTTCAACTACTCCCGTCCGGAGAAGCTCATCATCCAGGTCCCCAGGCCGGGGCTGAAGGTCACCGTGCCGCTGCTGGGGACGATCTCCCTCACCGGGTTTGGCCTGCTCGTCCTGGTGACCACCATGGCGGTGCTCGGCCTGGGGTACGGCGGGGTGACCTACTACAACGCACGCAGCCGGCCACGTCAGGCCGTCCAACGCAAGTTCAACCCCTACATCTCCGGGGAGCCCATCCGGCGGGCCGACATGTTCTTCGGCCGGGAGGACCTGCTGCGTCGCATCCTACAGATCCTGCACTCCAACAGCATCATGATCCACGGCGAGCGGCGCATCGGCAAGACGACCATGCTGCACCAGATCGCGAACCAGCTCCAGGAGATCCACGATCCCGAGTACCGCTACATCCCGATCTACATCGACCTGGAGGGCACGCCGCAGGAGATCTTCTTCCACACGCTGATGGGGGAGATCATCGCCGAGACGCAGCCCTATCTGAGCGAGCGCCCGCAGCTCCAATTCGACGAGCTGCCATCGGAGGAGTACGGCGATCGAGAGTTCACCACCGACCTGCGTAAGCTGCTGGCGGCCCTGAGCCAGGAGGAGGACCCTCGCGACGTGCGGCTCATCCTGCTGATGGACGAGATGGACATCATGAACAACTACGAGCCGCTGATCCAACAGCAGCTCCGCCGCATCTTCATGCAGACCTTCACGCGCAATTTGGGCGCCGTGGTGGCCGGGATTCAGATCAGCAAGGAGTGGGACCGGATCGAGAGCCCCTGGTACAACCTGTTCAACGAGGTGCAGCTGCGTCCCTTCACCCCCGAACAGGCGCGGGAGCTGATCGAGGAGCCCGTGCGAGGGGTCTACAAATGGGATAAGGACGCCGTCCAGTTCGTGATCGAGAAGAGCGGAGGGCGTCCCCATCGAATCCAGCAGTACTGTCTGGAAGCGGTCAATCAAATGATCGAAGCCGGTCGGAGTCGCATCACGCTACAGGACGTACAACGCGCACACGAGATCATCGAACGTCATCAGGCCGCCTGAGCATTTCGAATCCGGAGAGGTGATTGTGCGTAACCCTTACATCGTCGGAAGCTATGTTGTGGATCGGTACCACTACGGCCGCCACGGGCTGATCGACTACCTGCTCAACAGCCCGGATGACGCCGTGTGGGTCGTGGGCAACCGTCGCATCGGCAAGACCTCGCTGCTGCGCCAGATCGAGTTCCTGACCTCCGACCAGGAGGAGGGCTATGTGCCGATCTTCTGGGATATGCAGGGATGCGAGACGGAAGCCGATCTGGCCCGGGAGCTGTACTACGCCTTTGAGGACGCCAGCGAACGGTTGCAGGCTCTGGGCTTGGACGTGGCCCCCTTGCAAGGGACAGAGGTCGCCGAGCTGCTGCGCGCGGCGCGGCGGGCGGCACAGGAGAAGGGACTCAAAGCTCTGGTGCTGATCGACGAGGCGGAGGCGCTGATCAACGTGGGCCGTCACGACCCCCAGGGGCTGCAACGGCTACGCAAAGCCCTCCAGGCCGGCCAGGGGCTGCGCGTGATCATGACCAGCACCAAGGCGCTGACCAAGCTGAACGACCTGTGCCGTGATTGGGATACCTCGCCGTTCCTGTTCGGGTTCGGGCTGCGCAACCTGTGGGAGCTGGACGCCCTCTCGGCCGAGCGGCTGATCCGCCAGGCCCAAAGTGACACCCCCGTGAAGGCCAGCGACAAGGTCGTGGACGCCATCTGCGAGTACACCAATCGGCACCCATACCTGATACAGGTCCTATGTCAGCGGCTGTGGCAGGACGATAATACACTGCGAGAGCCCACGGAGTCCGACCTGGCAGTGGACGAGATGCTGGCCGGCTTCTGCATGATCGACTTCCGCCACCTGGCCCCCACAGAGCGGCGGATCCTCCTCACCGTGTCCGAACACGGGCAGATGAGCGAGGAGGAGCTGACCTCCATCATCGATCAGCCGAAGCGGTTCGTGCGCAACTTCGTCTACAGCCTGGTCCGGTTGGGGTATCTGCGCAGGGTAGGGGATCAGCTCGCGGTGGGCAACCGGTTCCTGAGCCAGTGGCTGCACGACCATCACGACCAGCTCATCCACGAGACCACCAGCGAGATCTCCGATCGCAGCACGCAAGAGCTGGCCGCACGCGGGCGCAAAGAGGAGCTCTCCTACCTGCAGGACCAGTTGCGCATCCACCAGGCCAACCTGCAGGAACTGGAGCGCCAGCGCGGGCACTTCGGCGTGCGCGTGCCGCTTGACCTCGTCAATGAGATCAACTACACGCGCCAGGAGATCGAGCGGCTGCGCCGAGAGATCGAGCCTCTGCTGGAGGAGGATGCCCCCGAAGACTCCGTGTAAGGCGAGTACCCTTGCAAGGAGAATAGCTTCCATGCCCATCCCGCTGGTCGATCTGAAAGCCCAATACGCGACCATACAGGAGGAGATCGACGCCGCCATCCGGCGCGTGATCGACAAGACGGCCTTCATCATGGGGCCGGAGGTCCGGAACTTCGAGGAGGCATTTGCGGCCTACTGCGAGGCGAAACACGCCATAGGCGTGGGCTCCGGTACGGCCGCCCTGTTTCTGGCGTTGCAAGCCTGCGGCATCGGCCCCGGAGACGAGGTGATCACCACCCCCTTCACCTTCATGGCCACGGCCGAGGCCATCTCCCAGGTCGGCGCCCGCCCGGTGTTCGTGGACATCGACCGGGACACGTACAACATCGACCCGGAGCAGATCGAGGCCGCCATCACGCCGCGCACGAAGGCGATCATGCCCGTGCACCTCTACGGGCAGCCGGCCGAGATGGACGAGATTAACGCCATCGCCAAGGCGCACGGCCTGTGGGTGATCGAGGATGCCGCCCAGGCCCATGGCGCCCGCTACAAGGGACGCCGCGTCGGCAGCCTGGGGGATATCGCCTGCTTCAGCTTCTACCCCAGCAAGAACCTGGGGGCCTACGGCGACGGTGGCGCCGTAGTGACCAACCACGACGACCTGGCTGCCCGGGTGCGCCTGCTACGGGACCATGGGCGATCCAGCAAGTACGTGCATCAGGAGCTGGGATGGGGACTGCGCCTGGACGCGCTGCAGGCCGCCATCCTGGGCGCCAAACTGCCCCATTTGGACGAGTGGAACGCGGCCCGCCGGGAGCGAGCGCAACGCTATGCGGAGTGGCTGGCCGACACGGAGATCGTCACACCCACGGCGGCGCCGCACGTGGAACACGTGTATCACTGCTATGTCATACGCACGCCACGCCGAGACGAGGTACACGACGCCTTGCGGGCCCGGGGCATCGGCGTCGGCATCCATTATCCGATCCCGCTACACCGACAGCCCGCCTACGAAAGCCTGGGATATGCGAAGGGGGCCTTCCCCATCAGCGAGCGATACAGCGAAGAAGTGCTCTCCCTCCCCATGTACGCGGAATTGACCGAAGCCCAGCAGCAAGAGATCGTCTCGGCGATCCGAGAGATCGTGGGATAAGCCGGCCACGGGGCAAGGGCGACCGGCCGGCCGCCGCATCCATCGCTTTGCCGCGCTTATGCGCCGATGCTATAATGGGGCCTGCCTTCCACCCCGCAAGTGGGAGGCAGGCCTTATTCATTGTTGGAGGGAACGTGCCGCAAGCCGTCCGAACTTCCATGGCCGTGGAGATGGCTCAACCCACCTCCCCCTACATCTCGGTTTTGATCCCCGCCCGTGACGAGGCGGCCACGATCGCCCAGGTGGTGGAGAAGGTAGATCGCGCCCTGCGGGATATGGGAACGCCGGGTGAGCTGATCGTGATCGATGACGGATCGACGGATGGCACAGGGGAGCAGCTACAGGAGCTACAAGAACGCTACCCCTTCCTGCACGTGATCCGGCACCGTCGCAACCTGGGGCTCACAGCGGCGCTGCGCGCCGGGTTCGAGGCCGCCCGGGGGGAGATCGTGGTCTTCCTACCCGCCGACCTGGAGTCCGACCCGGAGACGGATATCCCGCTCCTGGTGGGCAAGCTGAACGAGGGCTACGATGTCGTGGCCGGATGGCGCCAGGGGCGGCGCGATCGCAAGGTCGTAGCATCGACCATCTACAACTGGACGTGTCGCTGGCTGTTCGGGGTCCAGGCCCACGACATGAACTGGATCAAGGCGTTCCGGCGCGAAGTGATCGAGGAGCTTCCCCCTTTGCGCTCCGACTGGCATCGCTTTCTCCTGATGATCGCCGCCCATCAGGGGTTCCGAGTGGGCGAGGTGCAGACGCCGTATCACCCCCGGCAGGCGGGACGGTCCAAGTTCGGGATCGGTCGCATCCCCATCTCCCTGCTGGACGTCCTCGTGGTGTGGTTTCTGCTTACCTTCTCCCGGGCACCTATGCGCTTCTTCGGCGGGCTGGGGCTGGCGGCGCTCGCGGCCAGCGGGCTCACGTTCCTCTACCTGGCCTACCTCTGGTTCGCCTTCACGATGCAGAAGCGCCCCATCTTCTGGGCGGCGGGCGGTCTGGCCATCGCCGGGTTGCTGCTCATCCTCGTCGGCTTCGTGGCCGAGCTCATCGTGAGCCAGGAGGAGCGTATCCTGCATCTGGAGGCGATGCTGAAACGACAGCAGCGCTCAGACCCATGAGCGCTCGCTTCGACTTACCCTGCCTATGACCTACACCTGTTTCCCCTTTGACAACGATCCCTTTCCCCTAAGCGCCCCTGGCGGCATCCCCGTTGGGACCCGATGCCAGGCGACGCAAGCTCTACGCCTCTCGCCCTCAGATTCCGTATCCCAGGGAGGGACGGATGCGTGAGCGGGGGAAGCGGATCGCACAGCTTCTGGCGCTGCTCCTGGGGCTGGGATTCATCGCCGCGCTGCTGCGCGCCCAGTGGTCGGAGCTGCGCAGTTACACCTGGCACCTGTCCCCGGGCTGGTTCCTGCTGGGATTTCTGCCGCTGGCGGTGAGCTGGGCGCTGGAGATCGCGCTGTGGCGCGTCTGCCTGAAGAGCCTGGGCGGCCACTTGAGCTATCGACGGGCCAGCCTGATCTGGCTGCTCTCGAACTTCATTCGATATATCCCGGGCAACGTCTGGCAGCTCATCGGCATCGCCTCCCTGGCCGCCGAGGAGGATGTCCCCGCCGAGGCGACGCTGACCAGCCTGGCGGTGCACCAAGCGCTATCGGCCACCTCGGTGGTCACGCTGGCGGCGGCCTACCTGGCCTGGAGCGGCCACGCCGAGGCGATGAGGATCACCCTGGCGGCGATCGTGCTGCTCGTCATCGTGTTCGTCGGGCTCCGGCCGCGCTGGATGGAGTGGGGACTGAACCGGGCGCTCCGCGTGCTGCACCGTCCCCCCCTCCGGATCACGCTCACCCGCAAGCAGATGGCCGCCTTGATCGTCGGCTACTGGATCGCCTGGATCCTGGCGGGGTTGGGGTTCGCCGCGGTCGTGCGGGCGCTGACGCCCATGGCCTGGGCGTTGACGCCCCATCTCATCGCCGCGTTCATGATTTCCTACTTCATCGGATACATCAGCCTGATCACGCCCGGCGGCCTGGGCGTGCGGGAGGGGGCCGTGGTGTGGCTGCTCAACGCCTGGTTCCCGGCCCCGCTGCCCACGATCGCCTCGATCCTGGGACGGGTGTGGCTCACGCTAGGCGAGGTGGGGAGCGCGGGGATCGCCCTGATCCTGTGGCGAGGACGCCGCCCGCTGCGGGATGTCATACGCTCGCCCGCAGCGCCGGAGGGAAGCGCTGATGGCTGAACGCCTCCGCCGTGTCCCCTGGCCCACGGTCCTGGTGTGGGCGCTCGTGCTGGCCTACACCGTGGGGTTCTCCATCCTCTCCATCCGCCCGCACCAGGCGTTACAGACGCACAAGGCCGACCTGGGGCAGATGGACATCGCGCTCTGGAACACCTCCCAGGGGCGATTCGTGCAGGAGGTGAAGGGGGATCGCATCAGCACGCGGCTGACGGATCACGTGGAGCCGATCTTCCTTCCGGTCTCGCTGGTCTTCTGGCTGTGGGACGACGTGCGGGCGATCCTGATCCTCCAATCGGCGGTGATCGCGTTGGGCGCGTGGCCGATCTACTGGATCGCTCGCGCTCGCATGCGGCGGCTGGTGAGCGGGCGCCCGGCCGAATGGGCAGGTGTGGCCTTCGTCCTGGCCTACCTGCTCTTCCCCGCGCTGGAAGCCGCCAACATGGCCGAATTCCACGCCGTCCCCCTGGCCGTGCTGCCCATCCTGCTGGCGCTGTGGTGGGTGGAACGGGGGGCATGGGGCCGATTCGCCGTCGCCGCGCTGACCGTGGCCGCCGTAAAGGAGGACATGGCCCTGCTCGCCGTCATGCTAGGGCTGTGGGCGATCGCGCGGGCCGGGAGCGCCTCCGAGAGGCCCAACGTGGGACGGTGGGTCGGGGGAAGTGTGGCGGCGGCCTCGGCCGCCTGGTTCGCTGTGGCCACGTTCGTGATCATCCCGGCGCACGCCGAGCAGGCCTATGGCGTGGCCGAGTTCCTGTACGTGCAACGGTACGGGGAGCTGGGCAGCTCCATGACGGACATCGTTCGCAGCCTGCTCACACGGCCAGGGTTGGTCTGGTCCATCGTGACGGAGCCGGAGCGGCTGCGATATGTGGCCGGGCTGCTGGCCGGCGTCGGCGGCCTGGCCCTCCTGGGGCCGGAGATCCTGCTGCTCTCCGCGCCGGCGCTGGCGGCCAACATTCTCAGCGCCTACCCGGCGCAGTATTCGGGCGAACTCCACTACTCGGCGCCGCTGGTCCCTTATATCCTCGTCGGCGCGATCATCGGGGCGGAGCGGGCAGCGCGCGGCATCGGACGGATCCTCCGCGGGCGTCGCGCCACGGCCCTGGGTCTGGTGCTGGCTTGGCTGCTGATCTGGAGCGTGGGATACCACCGGGTCAAGGGGTGGACGCCGCTGGGTGGCGAGTTCCGCTGGCCCGAGGTCACGGCTCATCATCGATTGGCGCAGCGTTTCTTCCGCCAGATCCCGGACGACGCGGCGGTGAGCACCACGGCCGCGCTGTTCCCGCACTTGAGCCATCGAGAGCGCATCTACAAGTTCCCGGCGCTGGGCGACGCCGAATACGTGCTGCTGGAGGTCAACGGCACGACGGATATGCACCCGGTCGACCTACGCCGCCGCTTCGACGAGCTGCTGGCCAGCGGCCGCTTCTGTATCCGGGACGCCGCCGACGGCTTCATCTTGCTGGGGCCGCCGGCGGAGACCTGCGCCCGTGAGCTGCCGGACGAATTCTACTCCTTTGCCCGGGCGGGCGAGCGCCAGCCGACCCATCCGGCCGAGGTGCGCTTCGGCGATCTCCTGCGATTTCGCGGGTACGATGTTATCGACGACGGGAAATGGCGCCTGACGCGAGTGCGCACGTACTGGGAGGTGCTCCGGCCGCTGCCCGCCGACCTCCAGGTATGGCCGTTCTTCTTGGCTGCGGACGGGGAAGTCGCCGAGGACACGTCACAACGGCCGCCCGTGGCCCCGCTCTGGTACCCGCCGGAGCGCTGGCGGCCGGGCGAGACCATCCTGGTGGAGACGCTGCCGTGGTTCCTGCCCGACCGCTGGGCGCTGGCGGTGGGGGTCGTCCGCGGCGGACCATGGGCGGACCCGAAGCACCGCGTGCGCATCTCCAAGGGCGGCGGTGCACAGGTGATCGATGGAACGTGGGCGGCCTTCCCGCCGTTCCTTCGCGAGGGGCGCACCCTGCGGCCGCTGACCGAGGACGACTGGCCGGGCGCCTGGCCAGATCGAAGGTGGGCCTTCGGCGAGGGGATCGAGCTGATCGGCGCCCGCGTGCCGGAGAGCGTGTCGCCGGGGGAGACGCTGTGGTTCGATCTGCTATGGCGGGCCACGCGGCCGATCTCGCGCTCGTATACCGTCTTCGTGCACCTGCGGGATGGACAGGGGCGTCTGGTGGCCCAGCACGATGCGCTGCCGGCGTGGTTCGTCCCCGCGCCCACGACGCGATGGGAGTCCGATTCGCAGCCGGATGCCCATCGGCTGAATGTGCCGGATGACCTGGCGCCGGGTATCTATACGCTGGTCATCGGGTTATATGATCTGAGCACCGGCGAGCGGCTGCCAATCCGGGATGGGGCCGGCGTTGAGGCCGGCGACGAGATCCAGCTGGCGACCATACGGGTTGAGGAACGATGACGGAAGAGGCTTGGGCGAAGGAATCGCGGCGTGCCGTGACCCCGCCGGAGGGCGAGATGACCCCGCCATCCATGGCGACGACGGTCTCCCCCTCCAGTGCACGGTGGAGACGGCACGCCATCCGCGCGCTGCAGATCGCCCTACTGCTCCTCATCGGCGCGTTCTGGGGGCGGGATGTCCTGTACAACTGGCGCGAGTTCACCCATTACACCTGGCGGATCGAGGGGCGATTCCTGGGGATGGCCTTCGGGCTTTTGATGCTGCAGATCCTGTTGCTGGCGCTCATCTGGTGGCGAGGGCTTATCCTGGTCGGCACGCACATCCCGTGGCGCCACGGGATCGCGCTCTGGTTGCAGGCGCAGATCGCCCGCTACCTTCCCGGCGGCATCTGGGACGTCGCCGTCCGGCTGGTGCTGGGCCAGCAGATCGGCGTCAGTAAGCAGGCCATGTCCGCCAGCATGGGGCTGGAGATCGGCATCCAGGTGCTGAGCGCCGCGCTGTTCTTCGTGCTCTCCCTGCTCACCTGGGCCCGGGCGGAGCTGCACACGTACCTCCTCCTGGTGGGCGGGACCATCGCCATCTCGTTGATCTGCCTTTCGCCGCCGGTCTTCCGGTTCCTGGTGCAGACGGGATCGCGCCTCCTCAAGCTCCCACCTCTGCCGCTGCATTTCACTTATTGGGACCTCCTCGCCCTCCTGCTGGCGCGCTTCCTGGCCCACGGGCTGATGGGGCTGGGGTTCGTGCTCTTCGTGTACGGGCTGACCTCCGTGCCCTGGCCACTGGTGCCCAAGATGACCGGCGCTTTCGTAGGCGCCTGGCTGGTCGGCTACGTGGCCATCCTGGTGCCGATGGGGATCGGCGTGAGAGAGAGCGTGCTGGCCTTCCTTCTGCGGGGAGAGGCAGCCGTGCGCATTATCGTGGTCGCCGCGCTGGGATACCGGGTCTGGGTGGCGCTGCGAGACTTGCTGGCCGCGTTGCTGGGCCTCGGGCTGCTCCGCATGCTCATCCACAGGCGAGGTGCGAACCATGGCTGAGCCATTGCGGGTGCTATTCCTGACCACCACGTACGCCCGCGATGAGGACGACTACCAGGCTCCCTGGCTGCGCCAGCTCATCCGGCGGCTGGCCGATCGCGGGATCTCCGTCACCGTCCTCGCCCCCGGCTTCCGCGGCCTGGGCGCCCATCGCGTGGACGGCGTGCCGGTCCATCGCTTCCGGTACGCGCCCGCCCGCTGGGAGGCGCTAACCCAGGAGAGCGGCGCCCCGAACAAGCTGCGCGCCAACCCGCTCTACTGGCTGCTGGTCCCGCCGTATGTGTTGGGCGGCCTAGTGGGCACCATCCGCCTGATGCGAGCCCGCCGCTTCGACGCCATCCACGTGCACTGGCCCGTCCCACAGGCGCTCTTCGCCCAGGTCGCCCGGATGATCCGCCCGGCGCGATGCGTGCTCACGTTCTACGGCGCCGACGTGACCCTGGCCCGCCGGCTCCCGTTTCTGCGAGCCATGGCCCGCCGCTGGGTGCGGAACGCGGACGCCGTCACCGCCATCTCCACCTACACCGGCCGCGCGGTGGCCGATCTGACCGGGGTGCAACCGCACATTATCCCGTTCGGCGTGGACCTCCCGCGACGGGAGGACATCCCCAAGCCCCTACAGGGCACCCATCATGTCCTGGCCGTGGGCCGGCTCATCGAGCGCAAGGGCTATCCGGTGCTCATCCAGGCCATCGCCCGTCTGAAGCAGGAGGTGCCGGACGTCCGCCTCACCATCGCCGGCGAGGGGCAGGAGTACCCCAGACTGAAGGAGCTCGTGCAAAGGCTCGGGCTGGAGGACCACGTGCGGCTGCCCGGCCGGGTGAGCGACGAGGAGCTGAATGCGCTCTATCGATGGGCAGACGTCTTCGTGCTGCCCTCGCTGGTGGACCGCAGTGGCGACACAGAGGGGTTGGGATTGGTGCTGCTGGAGGCCCTCAGCTACGGCCGACCGGTGATCGCCAGCGCCGTGGGGGGCATCACGGATATCGTGCAGGAGGGGGAAACGGGGTTCCTGGTGCCGCCGGGCGATCCGGAGGCGCTCGCCCGAGCGCTGTTGCGGGTCTTCCATGATCCGGAGGCCGCCCGATCCCTGGCCGACCACGGTTGGGCGGTGAACCGCCAGCGCTTCGATTGGGAGCGAATCGCCGATGCGTACGCGACGCTCTACGGCGCGTGAGGGGCGGACGCATGGCTTCTGAGCGACACATCCGATGGATACCCTGGGCCCTGCTGATCCTCACCCTGATCGCCTGGGGGATACGGCTGTACCGATTGGACGCCCAGAGCCTCTGGTACGACGAGGGCGTGACGGCGCAGGTTGTAC